>NZ_JRZZ01000044.1:0-25934 GCF_002865965.1 Erwinia sp. B116 | reverse complement strand
CGCCCAGCCGCTGCTGCAGCTGGCGCGCGCGGCGCTGCCACTGCGGCAGGCGGCGAGAGAAGCTGTCACGCAGATCGCTGCTGCCGCGCTGTGGCTCCTCAAGGATTGCCACCAGCTGACAGGCGCTGGCCACGGCATCCGGCTCGCCGTCCGCGGCCAGCAGCAGCGCCGCCAGCCGGGGTTCGCTGCCCAGCACCGCCATGCGGCGGCCTTTCGCCGTCAACGGGCCCGCGGCCTCACAGGCTCCGAGCTGCAGTAACAGCTGACGCGCCGCGTGAATGCCGGCCTGCGGTGGCGTATCCAGCCAGCGCAGCTGCCCCACGTCGTGGCACCCCCACTGCAGCACGTCGAGCCACAGCGGCGCCAGATCGCTGTTGAGGATCTCCGGTTCAGAATACGCCGCCGCGCGCTCCGCCTGTTCGGCGGGCAGCAGGTGCAGGCAGATCCCCGGCTCCAGACGCCCGGCACGGCCGGCGCGCTGGATCATTGAGGCCTGGCTGACGCGCTGGGTCAGCAACCGGCTGATGCCGCTGCGCGGATCGAACTGCGCGCTGCGCTCCAGCGCGCTGTCCACCACCAGGCGGATCCCTTCGATGGTCAGGCTGGTCTCGGCAATATTGGTCGCCAGCACCACCTTGCGCCGACCGGCGGCGGCGGGCAGGATCGCCCGACGCTGTTCGGCCAGCGACAGCGCGCCGTACAGCGGGCAGAGGTCGACGTCTGCGGCCACCGTCTCCGCCAGCTCGCGCTGCACCCGCTGGATCTCCGCTACGCCGGGCAGGAACAGCAGCAGCGAGCCGTGCTCCTCGCGCAGCAACTGGCTGACCTGGCGGGCCACCGCCTGTTCAAAGCGCAGGTTTGCCGCCAGCGGCTGATAGCGACGTTCGACCGGAAACGAGCGCCCTTCGGAGACAATCAGCGGTGCCTGCGGTAAATACTCGCGCAGGCGGCTGTTATCCAGCGTGGCCGACATAATCAGCACGCTCAGGTCGTCACGCAGCCCCTGCTGCACGTCCAGCAGCAGCGCCAGCGCCAGATCCGCCTGCAGGCTGCGCTCGTGAAACTCATCGAGGATCACCAGCGACACGCCTTCCAGCATTGGATCCTGCTGCAGCATGCGGGTGAGGATCCCTTCGGTCACCACCTCCAGGCGGGTCTGCTGGCCGCTGCAGCTTTCACCGCGCATGCGGTAGCCCACGGTGCCGCCCGGCTGCTCACCCAGCTGTTCGGCCAGCCGCTGCGCCACGTTACGCGCCGCCAGCCGCCGCGGCTCCAGCAGCAGAATTTTGCCTGCAAAATCGGCCTGCTTAAGTATCTGCAGCGGCAGCCAGGTGGATTTACCCGCGCCGGTCGGGGCGGCCAGCAGCACCTGCGGGGAGGTCTGCAGCGCCGTTAACAATTCAGGCAACACGGCACTGACGGGTAATAAACTCACGATCTGCTCCAGAACGTCATGGTCTTAATCTGCCCGCCATTGTAGCATTCCCGGCACAGATTTACCGGAGGGCGCGATGCGTGAACAAAAACGGTTGTTTTTCGGCCTTGAACTGCCGCAGCAGTGCCGGCAGGAGCTGATCGCCTGGCGGGCCGCTACCTTCCCGGCGGAAGCCGGCCAGCCGATGGCCGCCGACAGCCTGCACCTGACGCTGGCGTTTTTAGGCGAGGTGAGCGAGGAGAAAACCCGCGCGCTGATGCAGCAGGCCGGGCGTATCGCGCAGCCGGGTTTTACTCTGACGCTGGATGATGCCGGCCACTGGCCGCGCTCCGGCGTTGTCTGGCTGGCGCCGCGCCAGGCACCGCGTGGACTGCTGCAGCTGGCAGCGCTGCTGCGTTCCCAGGCGGCGCGCAGCGGCTGTTATCAAACGCCGCTGCCCTTTCATCCGCATGTCACATTACTCAGGCAGGCTCTGCAGCCGGTGTCACTGCCGCCGCGGAATTTTTGCTGGTCATTTCCGGTTGAGCGCTTCGTGCTGTTTCAGTCGCAATTTTCCCGCGGCCGAACCCGCTATCAGGCGCTGGCAGAGTGGGCACTACGATAAGGATTTCCTATGGAATTTTACCCGGCACTGCGGCCCGCGCGGCTGGTCCAGCGCTATAAACGCTTCCTGGCCGATGTGGTAACCCCACAGGGCGAGGCGTTAACGATTCACTGCGCCAATACCGGCGCGATGACCGGCTGCGCCACCCCGGGGGATACGGTGTGGTATTCGACGTCAGACAGCCTGACGCGCAAATACCCGCACAGCTGGGAGCTGACCGAAACCGCTCAGGGGCACTGGATCTGCGTCAACACCCTGCGCGCCAATACCCTGGTGCGTGAAGCGCTGGAAGCGGAACGCATCCCCGAGCTGGCCGGTTACCCGCTCCGGCAGCCGGAAGTAAAATATGGCAGCGAAAACAGCCGTATTGACTTCAGGTTACAGGCAGAGGGTCGCCGGGACTGCTATATTGAAGTGAAATCCGTGACGCTGTTACAGCAGGGTAAAGGGTATTTTCCGGACGCGGTGACCACCAGGGGCCAGAAGCATCTGCGCGAGCTGACTCAGATTGCGCAATCCGGCCAGCGGGCGGTTCTGTTTTTTGCGGTTCTGCACTCGGGGATTGAGGACGTAGCCCCCGCACGTCATATTGACGCGCGTTACGCAGAACTACTGGCTCAGGCACGGCAGAGCGGGGTGGAAGTCCTGTGCTATAAGGCGCGGTTATCACCCGAGGGGATCGCCCTTGATAATGCGATTAAGGCAGAGTTGTAAAAGCGCTCACAGTTTGCTGTGATACGCCCGATTACGCTTTTCCTCACAGGCTTGTCAAGATGCGATCAGGAATAATTGCCAACCCGAATCGCTTCTGTTATTTATAGCGGCCTGTTTTTTCCCCGCAAGGGGAGCGATATCCCCGAAGTTTCTCGCCCGGGCCGTTCAGGCCGGCAGAAAAGTGACGGGTATGTGCGTGTTATCCAGGAGAAACAACATGCAAGAAGGGCAAAACCGTAAAACCTCGTCTCTGAGTATTCTCGCCATCGCTGGAGTAGAGCCTTACCAGGTGAAAGCGGGCGAAGAGTATATGAACGAAGCCCAGCTGGAGCACTTCAGGAAGATCCTTGAAGCCTGGCGTAACCAGCTTCGGGATGAAGTGGACCGCACTGTTTCGCATATGCAGGACGAAGCGGCCAACTTCCCCGATCCGGCTGACCGCGCCACGCAGGAAGAGGAGTTCAGCCTTGAACTGCGTAACCGCGACCGTGAGCGTAAGCTGATCAAAAAGATCGAGAAGACGCTGAAGAAAGTGCTGGATGACGATTTTGGCTACTGCGAGTCCTGTGGCGTTGAAATCGGTATCCGTCGCCTTGAAGCACGTCCGACCGCCGATCTGTGCATCGACTGCAAAACGCTGGCAGAAATCCGCGAAAAGCAGATGGCCGGCTAAGGTAGATGGAAGGCGCAATGAAGCCGGGAATGCTGTCTCCCGCTTCATTGCCCTGCTCCCCCCGTATTATGTCATCACGCTATATCGGGCGTTTTGCCCCCTCACCCTCCGGCGATCTGCATTTTGGCTCTCTGATAGCCGCCCTTGGCAGTTATCTGCAGGCGCGTGCGCAACAGGGAACCTGGCGGGTGCGAATTGAAGATATCGATCCGCCGCGTGAAGTGCCGGGTGCCGCCAGCCGCATTCTTCAGCAGCTTGAGCATTACGGCCTGCACTGGGACGGAGAGGTGCTGTGGCAGTCGCAGCGCCATGAGGCTTACCGCGCGGTGCTGGCGCAGCTGCACCAGCAGGGGCAGAGCTATTTCTGCACCTGCACCCGCAGCCGTATTCAGCAGGCCGGTGGGCTATACGACGGCCACTGCCGCACGCGTCAGCACGGCCCGCAAAACGCCGCCGTGCGTCTGCACGTCAGCCAGCCGGTGGGCCAGTTCAGCGACCGTCTGCGCGGCACGGTGCAGGCCGATGCGCGGCTGGCGGCTGAGGACTTTATCATCCACCGTCGCGATGGCCTGTTTGCCTATAATCTGGCGGTGGTGGTTGATGACCACTTCCAGGGCATTACCGAAGTGGTGCGCGGCGCGGATCTGATTGAGCCGACGGTGCGCCAGATAACGCTTTATCAGCAGCTGGGCTGGCCCGTGCCTGCACATCTGCACCTGCCGCTGGTGCTCAATCACGACGGTAACAAGCTGTCGAAGCAGAACCACGCCCCGCCGCTGCCGCCCGGTGACCCGCGCCCGGCGCTGGTACAGGCGCTGGCGTTTCTCGGCCAGCCGCTGGCTGCCGGCTGGCAGGATTTGAAGCTACAGGGGCTGTTACAGCAGGCGATCGCTGACTGGAATCCCTTACAGATTCCCGTAAAGGATGCGCCACTACAGGATAAGGCGACTTCATCATTCTCAAATGGATTACTCTGAGCTATGATTAGCCGCTGTTTTTACCGACCAGATTTATTTGTCACTATCGAGGTGTCCCATTTTTACCCGAGTTGCTAATTTTTGCCGAAAGGTTCTCAGTCGCGATAGCGTGTTGCCGGTAGCCGAGGTAGAGGAAGTGCGTCAGATGACCGTTATCCCTCGCGATCGCCATACTATCTCGCGCAAGGACATCAGCGAAAACGCCCTCAAGGTGCTGTACCGCCTGAACAAAGCCGGTTTTGAGGCCTATCTGGTCGGCGGCGGCGTGCGCGATCTGCTGCTGGGTAAGAAACCGAAAGATTTCGATGTGACCACCAACGCCACCCCGGAGCAGATGCGTAAGCTGTTCCGCAACTGCCGGCTGGTCGGCCGCCGTTTCCGCCTGGCCCACGTCATGTTCGGCCCGGAAATCATTGAGGTCGCGACCTTCCGTGGCCATCACGAAGCCGAAGCACAGCCAGAAGATGACCGCAACAGCTCGCAGCGCGGCCAGAACGGCATGCTGCTGCGCGACAATATTTTCGGTTCGATCGAAGATGACGCCCAGCGCCGCGATCTGACCATCAACAGCCTGTACTACAGCGTCGCCGACTTTAGCGTGCGCGACTACGTTGGCGGGCTGAACGACCTGCAGCAGGGCATTATCCGCATGATCGGCGATCCGGAGACGCGCTACCGCGAAGATCCGGTACGCATGCTGCGCGTGGTACGCTTTGCCGCCAAACTGGATATGCGCGTGGCGGCGGAAACCGCTGAGCCGATTCCGCGCCTGGCGACGCTGCTGCGTGATATCCCTGCGGCACGTCTGTTTGAAGAAGCGCTGAAGCTGCTGCAGGCCGGCCACGGCTACCAGACCTATCTGCGCCTGCGCGAGTATCAGCTGTTCCAGCCGCTGTTCCCGATGATCACCCGTAACTTCACCGAACAGGGTGACAGTAATATGGAGCGGATGATCCTGCAGGTGCTGAAAAATACCGATACCCGCATCAGTAACCAGATGCGTGTCAATCCGGCGTTCCTGTTTGCCGCCATGTTCTGGTATCCGCAGCTGGAAGCGGCGCAGAAAATTGCCCAGGAGAGCGGGCTGGCTTATTACGACGCCTTTGCGCTGGCGATGAACGACGTGCTGGATGAAGCCTGCCGTTCTCTGGCGATCCCGAAACGCATTACCACCCTGGTGCGCGATATCTGGCAGCTACAGCTGCGCCTGTCGCGCCGCCACGGCAAGCGCGCGTGGAAGCTGATGGAGCATCCTAAGTTCCGCGCCGCCTATGACCTGCTGGCGCTGCGCGCCGAAGTGGAGAACAATTCAGAGCTGCACCGCCTGACCACCTGGTGGGGCGAGTTCCAGGTCTCCGCGCCGCCGCAGCAGAAAACCATGCTCAACACCCTCGGTGACGATCCGGATCCGCGCCGCCGTACCCGCCGCCCGCGCAAGCGCGCGCCGCGCCGTGACTACAGCAGCAACGAATGACCCGCGTTTATCTGGCGCTGGGCAGCAACCTGGCCGACCCGCTGCATCAGGTGCAGTCCGCGCTGGACGCGCTGGCGGCCATTCCCGCCACCACGCGGGTTGCCACCTCGTCGCTGTACCGCACCCCGCCTTACGGCCCGCCGGACCAGCCTGACTATCTCAACGCCGCCGTGGCGCTGGAGACGACGTTAAGCCCGGAAGCGCTGCTCGATCATACCCAGCGTATTGAGCTGGAGCAGGGGCGGGTGCGTAAGGATCACCGCTGGGGCCCGCGCACGCTGGATCTCGATATTATGCTGTTCGGCTCGCTGACCCTGGCCAGCGAGCGGCTGACCGTGCCGCATTACGACATGCACAACCGCGCCTTTATGCTGCTGCCGTTGCTGGAGATCGCACCGGACCTGCGCCTGCCCGATGGCACCGCGCTGGCCGCTTTACTGGCAACACTCGACAGCAGCAGCATCCGCCGCTGGTAATTGGCCAGACGGCTGCCTCCGCGATGGATGCCGCTTTGCACGCCCTGCCCCTTCCATTAAGATACGCCCATCGTTTTCCAGTGACCGGATGCAGCACAACCCCGGTATTTTGAGGACACCATGAAACCAACAACCGTCGCCACGCTTCGCCAGTGGAAGCAGCAGGGGCGCAAATTTGCCTCACTCACCGCCTATGACTTCAGTTTCGCCCGCCTGTTTGCCGACGAAGGCATTCCGGTACTGCTGGTGGGAGACTCGCTGGGCATGGTGGTGCAGGGGCACGACTCCACGCTGCCGGTCTCCGTCAGCGACATCGCCTACCACACCGCCGCGGTGCGCCGTGGCGCACCGGCCGCGCTGCTGCTCGCCGACCTGCCGTTTATGAGCTATGCCACTCCTCAGCAGACTTTTGACAGCGCCGCCGTACTGATGCGCGCCGGGGCTAATATGGTCAAGCTGGAGGGCGGTAAATGGCTGGCGGAAACGGTGCAACAGCTGACCGAGCGCGCGGTCCCGGTCTGTGGTCACCTTGGCCTGACGCCGCAGTCGGTAAACGTATTCGGCGGCTACAAGGTGCAGGGGCGCGAGCAGGCCGACGCCGACCGCCTGCTGGAAGACGCGCTGGCGCTGGAAGCGGCCGGCATGCAGCTGCTGGTGCTGGAGTGCGTGCCGGTGGCGCTGGCGCAGCGCGTGACCGAGGCGCTGGCAATTCCGGTGATCGGCATCGGTGCCGGTAACACCACCGACGGCCAGATCCTGGTGATGCATGACGCCTTCGGCGTCACCGGCGGCCATATTCCGAAATTTTCGAAAAACTTCCTCGCCGAAGCCGGGGAGATCCGTGCCGCCGTTCGTCAGTATGCGGCAGAAGTGGAGGCCGGGACCTACCCGGCGGCCCAACACAGTTTCCAGTAACAAGGGAGAATACCGTGCTGATTATTGAAACTCTGCCGCTGCTGCGTCGCGAAATCCGTCGCTGGCGGCAGGACGGGCAGCGCATTGCGCTGGTGCCGACCATGGGCAACCTGCACGACGGCCATATGACGCTGGTCGATGAAGCCCGCGCCCGCGCGGATATCGTCGTGGCCTCGATTTTCGTCAATCCGATGCAGTTCGAACGTGCCGACGACCTGGCCCGCTACCCGCGCACGCTGCAGCAGGACTGCGAAAAGCTCAACCAGCGCGGCGCAGACCTGGTGTTTGCCCCGGCCCCCGCCGATATCTACCCGCAGGGGCTGGGCGAGCAGACCTTTGTCGAGGTGCCCGGACTTTCCACGCTGCTGGAGGGTGCCAGCCGTCCGGGGCACTTCCGCGGCGTCTCCACCATCGTCAGCAAGCTGTTTAATCTGGTGCAGCCGGACGTGGCCTGCTTCGGCGAGAAGGATTACCAGCAGCTGGCGCTGATCCGCAAAATGGTAGCGGATATGGGCTTTGACATTGAGATTGTTGGCGTGCCGACCGTGCGCGCGAAAGATGGCCTGGCGCTCAGCTCGCGCAACGGCTACCTGACCGCAGAGGAGCGCAAGATCGCTCCCCTGCTGAGCCAGGTGATGAATCAGGTGGCAGAACAGCTGGCCAGCGGCGAACGCCACGTGGACGAGCTGATTTCCGGGGCAGAAACCCGCCTTGCTGAGCAGGGCCTGCAGGCCGACGGCCTGGCGATTGTCGATGCCGACACGCTGCTGCCACTGACCGTCGACAGCCGCCGGGGGGTGATCCTGATGGCCGCCTGGCTCGGCAAGGCGCGGCTGATCGACAACCAGCAGGTTGATCTGACGCAGTAAATCATTTGCGCGGCTCCGGCACACCGTGAGCCGTTTTTTAGCACGCTCCGCGCCAGGCCAGACCGCAGGTCTGCCTGCTGACCGGAGGAATAACCAGGGTGAGTTTATGGTACGCACTATGCTGCAGGGCAAGCTGCACCGGGTGAAGGTGACCCAGGCAGATCTGAATTACGAAGGTTCCTGCGCCATCGATCAGGATTTTCTCGACGCTTCCGGCATTCTGCAATACGAAGCCATCGACATTTATAACGTTAACAACGGCCAGCGTTTTTCCACCTACGCAATCGCGGCGGAACGCGGATCGAAGATTATCTCGGTCAACGGCGCGGCGGCACGCTGTGCCTGCGCCGGCGACCTGCTGATTATCTGTTCATACGTGCAGATGAGCGACGCCGAGGCGCGCGAGTGGCAGCCGAAAGTGGCCTACTTTGAGGGTGACAACCAGATGAAACGGCTGGCGAAAGCCGTGCCGGTGCAGGTTGCCTGACCGGTGAAAGCATGAGCATTGCTGCCCCTGCGCAAAGGCTTTTTGTGGTTAGACGGAGCCTGGTTCAGGTCGCCTGCTAGCACGGTGTCTTGCTCAGGGAGCCTGTACACTCCGCAAAGACGCAAAAAACGTCATCCCTGACAGCTCAGCACGGGCCTTCCCTGGCCCGTGATGCTTTGCTCCGTATACAGGCTCCCATCGCTTTGCGTTCTGCGTTGCCTGTGGGAGAAAACCGTTAACTCCGTGCCCGACTTCCATCCCTGCGTTTGCATTGTTTGCAGGTGACATCATCTGTGGGTTCGGCGATCGATGGACTGTGGCAGCAATATCAGAACGTTCGGGCAATCGGGTATATCCGGGTTAGCGGACCGTCGACGGCCAGGGATGGCCGGCGCCGAGCCTCCATGGACGGACTCGTGGCGTGTCCGCGTTCCGGATATACCCGATACGCCGGGCACCGGAACCCGCAGCGACTTCTGCTTTGTGCGGGCCATCCATGGCCCGTGATGCTCTGCTCCGTGTACAGGCTGCCATCGCTTTAATGGCGGAGCCGTCTGGCGAGAGTCCTTGTCAGGTGCGCAGTCCGCGCCCGCGCTGAATCAGCGTCCACACCAGCGCGTAAAACACCAGGATAAACGCCACCAGCACGCCTAAGGTGAACACCAGCGGCACGTCGTTGATGCCGAGGAAGCCGTAGCGGAAGCCGCTGATCATATAGACGATCGGGTTCAGCTTCGACACCATCTGCCAGAACGGTGGCAACAGGGTCAGCGAGTAGAATACCCCGCCGAGGTAGGTCAGCGGCGTCAGCACAAAGGTCGGGATCAGGCTGATATCGTCAAAGGTACGGGCAAACACCGCATTCAGCAGCCCGGCCAGCGAGAACAGCACCGCCGTCAGCACCAGCGTCACCGCCACCATCAGCCAGGAATGCACGTGGAACGGCACGAAGAACAGTGAAATCGCGGTCACCAGCACGCCCACGCAGATGCCACGCGCCACGCCACCGCCGACGTATCCGGCAATAATCACGTGCGTCGGCACCGGTGCCACCAGCAGCTCTTCAATATTGCGCTGGAACTTGGCGCTGAAAAATGATGACGCCACGTTGGCATAGGCGTTGGTGATCACCGCCATCATAATCAGCCCCGGCACGATAAACTGCATATAGCTGAAGCCGTGCATCTCACCGATGCGCGAACCGATCAGGTTGCCGAAGATGATGAAATAGAGCGTCATGGTGATCACCGGCGGCACCAGGGTCTGGATCCAGATGCGCGCAAAACGGTTAACCTCTTTCGCCCAGATACTCTTCAGGGCCACCCAGTAAAGATGTGTCATGCTTTTTCTCCTCTGCGCCCGTTCACCAGGTCGACAAACAGCTCCTCCAGACGGTTGGCCTTATTACGCATACTCAGTACCTGCACGCCCTGGCTGGAGAGCTGGCTGAACACGCTGTTCAGCCCCTGCTCACGCAGCACCTCAACTTCCAGCGTCGAGGTATCCACCAGTCGGTACTGGAACCCCTGCAGCTGCGGCAGCGGGCTTTTCGGCGCGAGATCGAGGATAAAGGTTTCCGACTTCAGCTTGGACAGCAGCCCCTTCATCGAGGTGTTTTCCACCAGCTCACCGCGCTGGATAATGCCGATATTGCGGCACAGCATCTCCGCCTCTTCCAGATAGTGGGTGGTGAGGATAATGGTGGTACCACGGGCGTTGAGATCCTGCAGGAAGGTCCACATCGAGCGGCGCAGCTCGATATCCACCCCGGCGGTAGGCTCGTCGAGGATCAGCAGCTTCGGCTCGTGCATCAGCGCGCGGGCGATCATCAGACGGCGTTTCATACCGCCGGAGAGCATCCGCGCCCGATCGTTACGCTTCTCCCACAGGTCGAGCTGTTTTAAATATTTTTCCGCGCGCTGCAGCGCCTCGGCCTTCACCACGCCGTACAGGCCGGCCTGGCTGACCACGATCTGCAGCACGGTTTCAAACTGGTTGAAGTTAAACTCCTGCGGCACCAGCCCGAGCTGGCGCTTGGCGTTGACCACGTCCTGCTGCAGGTCGTAGCCAAACACCCGCACCTTACCGCTGGTTTTGTTGACCAGCGAGCTGATAATGCCGATGGTGGTGGATTTGCCGGCCCCGTTCGGCCCGAGCAGCGCATAGAAGTCGCCGGCTTCAACCGCCAGGTCGATGCCCTTTAGTGCCTGAACGCCGCCCGCATAGGTTTTGGTCAGCTTTTCAAGTTCCAGTGCATAAGTCATAGGTAAAAAAGCACCCTGTTTTGTTGAGGTATCTCGTTTGTGATGTTCAAGCCGGTAGCCTTGCCCTATATTACCGCCACGCAATTACGCCACTGGCCGAGCCCATTATGAAAGATATTGAAACCCTTATCAGCAATAACCGTGAATGGTCAAAGCTGATGAAAGAGGAAGATCCCGGTTTTTTTGAACACCTTGCTCAGTCACAAAAGCCCCGTTTTCTGTGGATCGGCTGCTCTGACAGCCGGGTACCGGCCGAACGGCTGACCGGGCTGGAACCGGGCGAACTGTTTGTGCACCGTAACGTCGCCAACCAGGTGATCCACACCGATTTAAACTGCCTGTCGGTGGTACAGTACGCGGTGGATGTGCTGGAAGTGGAGCACGTGATTATCTGCGGTCACTACGGATGCGGCGGCGTACAGGCGGCGGTAGAGAACCCGGAGCTGGGCTTAATCAACAACTGGCTGCTGCACATCCGCGATCTGTGGTACAAGCATAGTTCGTTTCTCGGCCACCTGGCACCGGAAAAACGCTTTGATAAACTTTGCGAAATCAACGTTGTTGAACAGGTTTATAACCTCGGCCACTCCACCATCATGCAGTCAGCGTGGAAGCGCGGACAAAAAGTCTCGCTGCACGGCTGGGTCTACGGGATTCAGGATGGCTATCTGCGCGATCTGGAAGTCACCGCCACCAGCCGCGCCATTCTGGAGCAGCGCTACCGCCACTGCATCGCTAACCTGCTGAACGGCCCCGACCTGAACCCGTAAGTTCAGGGGGCGCATTTTATAACAGGCCGGAAAATCCGGCCTTGGTCGATTGTGCGGTGGCCTGCAGATTGTGCGGTGGCAGGCCGCAGGCGGGGTTACTCGTCCAGCATCACCACATGGCCGACGTACGGCAGGTGGCGGTAGCGCTGGGCGTAGTCAATACCGTAACCGACCACAAACTTGTCGGCGATGCTGAAACCAACGTACTCCACCGGCACCTCAACCTCGCGGCGTTCCGGCTTATCCAGCAGGGTACAGATCGCCAGCGACTTCGGCCCGCGCAGGCTGAAGATCTCACGCACCTTGCTCAGGGTATTGCCTGAATCAATGATGTCTTCCACGATCAGCACGTCTTTGCCGCGAATATCTTCGTCGAGATCTTTCAGGATCTTCACGTCGCGGGTGCTGGTGGTGCCATTACCGTAGCTGGAGGCGGTCATAAAATCGACCTCGTGCGGCACGTCAATGGCGCGGCACAGGTCGGCCATAAACATAAAGGAGCCGCGCAGCAGCCCCACCAGCACCATTTCGCTGCCGCTGTCGCGGTAGTGGTCGCTGATCTGTTTACCCAGTTCGGCAATGCGGGATTTGATCTCGGCTTCGGAGATCATCACTTCAACGGTATGTTTCATAGCTCTTCAACGGTGGTTTCAGGAAAGCAGCGCAGTTTATCACACTTCCCCGCCCCTTACCTGCCGTTGCGCAACCGCCGTTTCCGCGACCGCGCAACAGACATTCAGACTGCTATACGTAAAGATAGCCATATATAACATCGCATAAAAGATTAAGCATAGAACCTTTATGTATTTATCCTCTCCTTCCCACGCAGGTATGCTTATGCGCAATGTTAATAACGCCCCCTGCCGCAGGCTGGAGAACCCATGACGTCCTCACATTCCAAAAAAACCCATATCGGCAGCCGTGAACTGCAGCCTGAAACCCAGATGCTGAACTACGGCTACGACCCGTCGCTGTCTGAAGGGGCGGTAAAACCCCCGGTGTTTCTGACCTCCACTTTCGTGTTCAACAGCGCGGAAGAGGGTCGCGACTTCTTCGACTACGTTTCCGGCCGCCGCGAACCGCCGCCGGGCGGCGGCAACGGACTGGTCTACTCACGTTTTAATCACCCCAACAGTGAAATCGTTGAAGACCGGCTGGCGGTGTATGAACGCAGCGAAAGCGCGGCGCTGTTCTCCTCCGGCATGTCGGCGATCTCCACCACGCTGCTGGCGTTTGTCCGTCCGGGTGACGTAGTGCTGCACTCGCAGCCGCTGTACGGCGGCACGGAAACGCTGCTGAGCAAAACCTTCCATAACCTGGGCGTGACCAGCGTGGGCTTCAGCGACGGCGTCGATGAAGCGGTGGTGCAGGCGGCAGCGGACGCGGCGCTGCTAAAGGGCCGCGTCTCGGTGATCCTGATTGAATCCCCGGCCAACCCGACCAACAGCCTGGTGGATATTGCGCTGATCCGCCGGGTGGCGGATCGCATTGAACAGCAGCAGAAGCACCGCCCGGTGATCGCCTGCGATAACACCCTGCTCGGCCCGGTGTTCTCGCGGCCGATTGAGCACGGTGCCGACCTGTCGCTCTACTCGCTGACCAAATACGTCGGCGGCCACTCGGACCTGATCGCCGGCGCGGCGATTGGCAGCAAAGCGCTGATCCGTCAGGTGAAGGCGCTGCGTAGCGCGATCGGCACCCAGCTCGATCCGCACTCCAGCTGGATGATTGGCCGCTCGCTGGAGACGCTGGCGCTGCGCATGGAGCGGGCCAACGACAATGCAGCCGCAGTAGCCGCCTTCCTGCAGAGCCACCCGAAGGTGGAGCACCTGCACTATCTGCCGTTCCTTGATGCCGGGTCGGCGGCCGGAAAAGTGTACCGCGCTCAGTGCAGCGGCGCCGGTTCCACCTTCTCCTTTGATATTGTCGGCGGCGAGGATGCCGCCTTCCGTTTCCTCAATCAGCTGCAGCTGTTTAAGCTGGCGGTCAGCCTCGGTGGCACCGAATCGCTGGCCAGCCACCCGGCCAGCACCACCCACTCCGGCGTGCCGCTGGCCGTGCGCGAACGTATCGGCATTCAGGCCGCCACGGTCCGGCTGTCGATTGGCATTGAGAATAAAGACGATCTGATCGAGGACCTGCGGCTGGCGCTGGACGCGTCATAACTGTCGCGGGCCTGCGGCCTGCAAGTGGGCGTGCATCCGCCTGCGGCCACAGACCGGTGAGGCAGCGGTCACAGGTCAGGCGTGCTGCCCCGTCATCATCCGGGCCAGCAGCGTTGCCTGTGAAGGCGGAGGCATCCACGCTGCGTGCTACGCCACGGTAAAACCGAGCATCATGCCGGTATCTTCATGCTCCAGCAGATGGCAGTGCGCCATGTAAGCATGCTGTGCATCGGCCAGGTGATTAAAGCGCACCAGCACCTCGCTGCGTGCGCCCTCCACCCGCACCGTGTCCTTCCAGCCGCTGCGGTGGGCGGCCACCGGCTTGCCGTTTTCGCTCAGAATTCGGAACTGGGCGCCGTGGATATGGAACGGATGCAGCATCATGTCGCCTTCGCCCGAAATCGTCCATTTCTCCAGCTCGCCGCGCTTCACCGCAAACGCCGGTTTCGCCATATCAAAGGCCACGCCGTTGATCTGATTACCCTGATGGAAATCGTAGACACCCGGCTGCCCGGTTGTCATCCCGCCGTGGTCCATGCCGCTCATCCCGCCGGATGTCGTCGCAGCCTGCGCAACGGGCGCTGCCGCCGAAGCATGGCCGCCGTGGCCGTCCATCGCCATGCCGGCCATCGCTGCATGACCATACTTCTGCATCAGCGCGGTCATCCCCAGCCGATCCAGTTCCGGGTCCATCATCAGCTGCAGCCAGCGGCTGGTCAGCCCCTGCGCTGACGGCACGGCGGGCAGGTTGGCCAGCTTATCCGGCAGCGTGCCGCTGGCGATGATGCGCAGCGGGGTGATGGCCAGCAGCGGCAGCGGCTGGTCAAACGGCTTAAGCGTCATGCCCATCTGGCGCACCGGCAGGGTCTGCAGATTAAAGGGTTTACCGTCAGCGGTATCCACCAGCACCTCGTAACGCTCGCCCGGCAGCATCGGCAGCTCGCTGACTTTCACCGGCTCCGCCAGCAGGCCACCGTCGCTGGCGATAACGTACATCGGCCGCTGGTCATCGATACTCAGGTTCAGCGAGCGGGCGTTGCAGCCGTTCAGCAGCCTCAGTCGCAGCCAGCCGCGCGGCACGCCGTGCTGCGGGTAGATCGCACCATTGGTCAGCATGGTGTCACCAAACCAGCCGACCGCCGCGCTCATAACGTCCAGCTGATAGTCAATGCGGCCGTCGGCGCTCAGGCGCTTATCCTGCAGCACCAGCGGAATGTCATCGACGCCCCACTGCTTTGGCAACAGCAGCGCGTCACTTTCCGCATCGTTAAGCAGCACCAGGCCGGCCAGCCCCTGCGCCACCTGATACCCGGTACGGCCATGCTGGTGCGGGTGAAACCAGCAGGTGGCCGCAGGCTGATCGGGGGTAAAACTGACTTGCCGGCTCTGGCCGGGTTCAATCCGCGCCTGCGGCCCGCCGTCCACCTCACCCGGCAGTTCCAGCCCGTGCCAGTGGACGGTGGTCGCCTCCGGCAGCCGGTTATGCAGGGTAATGTTGACCGTTTTACCGCGATCCAGCCGCAGCGCCGGGCCGAGCAGGTCACCGTTGTAACCCCAGGTCGGCACCGATTGACCGCGCCACTGCGTGCTGCCGGCCTGCGCAACCAGGCTGATGTCGCCGCGGGCATCGGCGCCGAGCAGCGCCGGGATCGGCAACAGCGGGCGGGACTCAGCCGCCAGCAGCGAACGGCTCCACAGCGGCAGCGCGCTGGCCGCACCCAGCGCGGCACTTAACTTGATAAACTCTCGACGTTGCATCATTCATTCCTGTACCGGATGTTCATAGCTGAAATCAGCATAAACCCTGCCCCAGCGGTAAGGTCAAGCGCAGAAAGCCGGGATGGCAGCGCGTCTCCAGGATATTTCTACCGCAAAAGGGGCTGGCACCCGGCCAGAACTGTGCTAACGTCTGGTTATTGCACACGTTAGAGACTAACCATGAAGAAAAGCATCAAGGCTCTGTTGTTGCTGGGGCTGTTTGGCTTCTCCTCTACCAGCTTCGCCCTGAGCGAATCGGAAGCAGAAGATTTGGCCGATTTAACCGCCGTGTTTGTTTACCTGAAAAATGACTGTGGCTACCAGGATTTACCCGACGGGCAGATCCGCCGTGCGCTGGTGTTCTTTGCACAGCAAAATCGTTGGGATTTAACCAATTACGACAGCTTCAATATGAAAGCACTGGGTGAAGAGAGCTACCGCGACCTCAGCGGCATTGCGGTCGCCAACGACAAAAAATGCAAATCGCTGGCGCGCGACTCCCTGAGCCTGCTGGCCTACGTCAAGTAACTCCCTCTCCTGCCTGCCGAATCCTGACCGTGCAACCACGGTCATAAATCGCTATGCTGTTTCGCCTGATTTCCACGCTGCGATGAGGAGCAACCCCCACCATGGCCGATCAAGAGAGATGGCATGAAACTCTGCACGCCGGTTTTGGGCAGTATTTCACCGTTGATCAGGTGTTGTACCGCGAAAAAACCGAACATCAGGATCTGGTGATCTTCGAGAACGCCGAACTGGGCCGCGTGATGGCGCTGGACGGCGTGGTGCAAACCACCGAGCGCGACGAATTTATTTACCACGAAATGATGACCCACGTGCCGCTGCTGGCGCACGGCGCGGCGAAGCGCGTGCTGATTATCGGTGGCGGCGACGGCGCGATGCTGCGCGAAGTCAGCCGCCACCGCAACGTTGAGCAGATAACCATGGTCGAGATCGACGCCGGCGTGGTCAGTTTCTGCCGCCAGTATCTGCCCAACCACAGCGCCGGTGCCTATGACGATCCGCGCTTTACGCTGGTGATTGACGATGGCGTGAATTTTGTCCGCCAGAGCGCGGAAAAATTCGACGTGATCATCTCCGACTGCACCGATCCGATCGGGCCCGGCGAGAGCCTGTTTACCTCCGACTTTTACGCCGGCTGCCACCGCTGTCTCAATGAAAACGGCATCTTCGTGGCACAGAACGGCGTCTGCTTCCTGCAGCAGGATGAAGCGGTCGGCAGCCACCGCAAGCTGAGCCACTATTTCAAAGACGTCAGCTTCTATCAGGCCGCGGTGCCAACCTACTACGGCGGCATCATGACCTTTGCCTGGGCCAGCGACAATCCGGCGCTACGCCAGTTGGATCCCGCCACCCTGGCCGCCCGCTATGCAGCCTCAGGGCTGGGCTGCCGCTACTACAACCCGGCGATCCACAGCGGCAGCTTTGCCCTGCCCCAGTATCTGCTGGACGCACTCACCGACCGGGAGGGGGAATAATTGCAAAAGCTGAAACTGCACGGCTTTAATAACCTGACCAAGAGCCTGAGCTTTTGTATCTACGACATTTGCTACGCCAGCAGCGACGCAGAGCGCGATGGCTATATCGCCTATATCGACGAACAGTACAACGCCAACCGCCTGACGGAGATCCTCACCGAGACCTGCTCAATTATCGGTGCTAACGTGCTGAATATCGCCCGCCAGGACTATGAGCCACAGGGGGCCAGCGTCACCATTCTGGTCAGCGAAGAGCCTGTCGATCCTAAGAGCATCGATAACTCTGAACACCCCGGCCCGCTGCCCAGTTCGGTGGTGGCGCACCTGGATAAGAGCCATATCTGCGTGCACACCTACCCGGAGAGCCACCCGGAGGGCGGGCTTTGTACCTTCCGCGCCGATATTGAAGTGTCCACCTGCGGAGTGATCTCGCCGCTCAAGGCGCTGAACTACCTGATCCACCAGCTGGAGTCAGATATCGTCACCATCGACTATCGCGTGCGCGGCTTCACCCGCGATGTGAACGGCCTGAAGCACTTTATCGATCACGAAATTAATTCGATTCAGAATTTTATGTCAGACGATATGCTGTCGATGTATGACATGGTGGATGTTAATGTTTATCAGGAAAATATTTTCCACACCAAGATGCTGCTGAAGGAGTTTGACCTGAAGCACTATCTGTTTAACACCCGGCCGGAAGATCTCAGCCCGCAGGAACATAAACGCATTACCGATCTGCTGTGGAAAGAGATGCGTGAAATCCATTACGGCCGCAATATCCCGGCGGTGGGATTAAAAATAACGTAACGACAACAGTTTATTTACCTTCAGGCGATCCTCGGGTCGCCTTTTTATTTCCCTCAAATAAAAAAAACACTCTCTTTTCAGTTTTGCGTAGCGTTACGCAATTAATCGTTCGCGCAGAGATTGCCTGGCTGTCAGCCCCGGCGCATGCTTATCGGACCAGCATAAGGATGCGTGCAATGAATACGTTTAAAACACTCTGTTTTGATAATACGTTACACATTGGTCAATTTTCCGCAGGAAAAAAAATGTATGAAATCTACTTTTTTGAAATTAGTGATATCAGTAACACCAGCATTGTATTACCGGAAGACATTACGCCAAAAAGTCATTTTATCTGTGAGGTGGCTTTTGATACGCTCGACAACCAGCGTAACGGTACCCACTTCTCCAGAGAAAATGTCGGATTTAAAGCCATCACCGTTTTTCGTCAGGTAACCGACTTAATATTTCATCATTTTGAAGAACATCATCCCGGGATATACTGTTTTTCGGCTACAGACAAAAAGCTGGAGATTATTTACCAGAGACTTTTGAGTATACTGGTCAGGAAACATTCGGGTTTCTCGGTACAACGCGCATTGGGAGATAGAGATTATGTTATCAGAACGCCAGTCAGCCTCTGAACCGCTGTTAGCCTCAGAGGAACATTACGCCCGTTCACGCACCCGCATGATTGCATGGATGACGCGTGCCAGGGAAGCCGTGGAACAGGCGAGAAAAGACGGCACGCTGAAAGAGACCGTGACGGCGGACGGCACGCGTTTCCTGTCGCTAACGATGCCAACTGAGCGGCGCTAACCGCAGCAAGCAGGCTGAGCAGAGTGGTGCAGCCTGACAGGTCTTATGCGACGCCCTTGCCGCCCGCGACTCCGCTGCTGCCTGGATCCTGCTGGCGACCAGCCTCAGCGCCCCTGCAAAAACCGGCGGTAAGCCGCGATCACAGCGAGAAAATCCTCCACGCCGCAGAACGACAGGCTCTCTTCATCGTAGTAGCTCATGCCCTCTTCCATCTCATCGCCTTCAATGCTCAGCTGATTTGCGCGGATCATCACCTCTTCTTCATCGAGCAGCAGCGTATATTCGCGGCCGACGTGCTGCCACTGGCGAATGCTGCCTTTCACTTCCGCCACGGCGGCTTCCACCTCGTCAAGCAGCGTCAGGTTTTCATTCGCCTCATCGTTGAACCAGTGGCCGATGGCTTCATGGCCCATCGACATGCGCACCTTCACCCCCCCGGTGATATCGCGTAAAAATTCATATTCCATCGTATGTTCCTCGGGATTGTTGCTGCATTCTGGCACTTCAGCAAAAGATTAATGCGCTATGGCGCGCAATATTACCGTAATGGACAGGAAAAACAGCTTAAAACCACGCGAGGGGAGCGGATTGCAGAAAATACGGGGGAGATGACCACGCCGCCCGACGGGCGGCGTGGTGATGCAGAGGTTAGTGGATCAGAGTCCAGGCCTGCTGCCAGGCGCTACCGATACCCGGCTCAAAATGATTGCTGGCGGAGGTCCACTGCGAGCAGTAGCCGCTGTAAGGCCAGGGCTTGCACTGATAGACTTTGCCCGTGGCAGGCTGCAACACCGTGGTGCCGGCCTGATACCCCTTTAATCCGGCTGGGAAGATGTGATCGTAATCCTCCGGCTCTGGTTCCGGCTCTGGTTCCGGCTCTGGTTTTTCCCACTCTTTTGGCGGCACAGTGAGATCAACCTCAACCAGCAGCGGCTGGGTAAACGCATCACGGCTGGCGATGACCGGAACCATCCCCTGGTAGTGGCCCCCTGGTAAATCTGCATTATCCTCCGCGACATAGGAAAGCTGCAGGCTGGCAGGCGCAGCGCCCACACCGCAGCCGGTCATGCTGTTCATCGGGCGCAGGGCCGGGCTGCAGCGGGTTTTGCGCTGACCGCGCAGCTTCACCACCTGCAGCTGGCCTGCTTCATTTTTTACCTGCACAGTCAGCGGTGAATAGCCGGTGCCACCACTCAGCAGGGTCATCGGTCCCTGTCCGGACCTGACCGCCAGGAATCCAATGTTGGTGGTATGCTTCACCGGTTCACTCAGCGCAGGCTGGCTTTCGGTCAGGCGCATTTTCATCACCTGCGCATCCGGCGAGAACGGTGAGCTGAACGGGTCGTAATACTCCGAGCTGAACGGCAGGATCAGGTTTTTAACGTTCCTGCCGTCAGCCTGGCGATTCAGTGAAAAGGCCATCCAGCCGGTCAGGAGTCCGTCATCCATTCCCGGATTGTCCCGTGAGCTGGCCGACAGGTTCAGCTTTCCGGACAGCGTGCCGTCGGGTCCCGCCAGTGGATGCAGACGCACCGTGATATCGCTCACCTTACCTGCAGCCGATCGCCCTTTGGCAGTAAACAGATAGTCGTTACCGTCGCGCTTCATCCGGCTGGCATCCAGCGCCGCAATATCAACCGCATCAGTAACGCCGCTGTCCACCGTCGCCGGCAGGCCGGGAGCAAAGCTGACCGGGACCACCTTAACCTTACCTTTACCCTGGCTGGCCGAAACCGGGAGATTAGCGGCGGGCAGAAGATGCTTAATACCGTTATACACGACGCGGCTGTTAACCCCGGTATTGTGGTTGCTGCTGCCACCATAATGCAGGGCCAGCACACCGTTGCTGCGCTGTGAGAGAACCGGGGAACCGGATGAACCACCGTAGGTATCGCAGTTGTACTTCACTTTGTCAGCGCTGGCGCTGATGACGCCACACGCCTGACCATTATCTGCTAATGAGCTGATCTGGCGTGGCCTGCCGCCAGGATGCTGCGGAACGTAGAGCGGATGCCCGCTCAGCTGTCCTGGCTCGCTTTCCGTATCCAGCCACAGCGCACCAAAGAACGGTACGATGCCGGCTTCCTGCCAGGCCAGTTCATCCGCCTGGTACAGCGACCAGTCATGATTACCCGGTGCCGGTGCGCCGGGGCCCTGGCCTGATGCCACCACACGCTGGCTTTTAATGGTCAGGAAATTGTCCACGTCGGCATTCTCACTGTCACAGTCGGACGAACGATAGTGATAAATCAGCGAGTGTTTCTTTTCGCCAATATCGCCGGCTACGTGATGGTTGGTCATTACCCAGGGCCCGCCCGCAATGTTCCAGCCGGAGGCACCATTGGCCTTAACCACCGCCCGGCTGTGACCATAGATCTCCTCATTCAGTTTATAACAGGCCGCCTGCTTTATCTGGCTGCTGCCAATGATGACACGCGCTTTTGCCATACCCTGAGCGCGGTAGCCAAGGATCTGCACACCATCCTCTGCTGCCGGTTTACCGTCGGGGTAAACCACCCGCACAGTGACCTTACCGCCGAGAAGCGTGTCGCTTTCGAAACCCGTCACGCCCTGCTCAGAATAAAAATCCGCATCGTTATAAATATAACTCTGGCGATTATCTTCTGAAAATACCTGAAGCCAGGATCCGGGTGATAATTTAATTTCACCAAATACTACCGTCAGCGACCGGGTATTTTTTTCTGCCGTAATATCTGCCAGTGCAGAATGATTTTCCGCCATGCGATCAAGCAGACTGATCGGTGCCGGCAGCGGCGTCAGGGGCACTTCACTGCGAGAGTCATACTGCAACTGTGGCGCAGTCGGCGCACCGGCCAGCGTAGACAGGGGCACTGAGCCCATCAGACAGGGTATCAGTACTGACAATATCTGGCGGCGGAATGTTCTTTTTCCATTTTGTTGAGGCGTAAACATGACATCATTTCCTGTGGCATTAACAGCGACCTTTTCAGCCCGGAATTCTGCAACGGTGGCCTCAGCCAGGCAATTCAATAACGGCTTAACAGGCAGTATTAATGAATAATTAAGGAGATAAATGACAGGAAATGAGAAAAAACAAGACGGAAATTAAACAAGATGCGAGTTTAATTAAAAATAAGACATTAACTTGCACCAAAAAAAAGAGCCGATAGTCGGCTCTTTTTTATTACGCTGATTAATCAGACCGCGGTCTGGAAAATCACGCCGTCAGCTTTGTCGGTGTACTGGCTCAGCCGATCAAAGTTCAGATAACGGTAGGTATCCGCCGCGGTTTTATCCACCTGAACCATAAACTGCTGATACTCATCCGGCGTTGGCAGTTTGCCCAGCAGGGATGCCACCGCCGCCAGCTCTGCCGAGGCGAGGAACACGTTCGCGCCGGTACCCAGACGGTTCGGGAAGTTACGCGTGGAGGTGGAGACCACCGTCGCGCCATCCTTAACACGTGCCTGGTTACCCATACACAGTGAACAGCCCGGGATCTCAATGCGCGCGCCGCTCTTACCGAACACGCTGTAGTAGCCCTCTTCGGTCAGCTGCGCCGCATCCATCTTGGTTGGCGGAGCCACCCACAGGCGGGTTGGCAGCTGGCCTTTGTGCGCATCCAGCAGTTTACCGGCGGCACGGAAGTGGCCGATGTTGGTCATGCACGAACCAATAAACACTTCGTCGATCTTCTCACCCTGCACGTCAGACAGCAGACGGGCGTCGTCCGGGTCGTTTGGTGCGCAGAGGATCGGCTCTTTGATCTCTGCCAGGTCGATTTCGATCACCGCGGCGTATTCGGCATCGGCGTCGCCTTCCAGCAGTTCAGGATTGGCCAGCCACTTCTCCATACCCTGAATACGGCGCTCCAGCGTACGGCGATCGCCGTAGCCTTCGGAGATCATCCACTTCAGCAGCACGATATTGGAGCTGAGATACTCGATAATCGGCTCTTTATCCAGCTTGATGGTACAACCGGCGGCAGAACGTTCGGCGGAGGCGTCGGTCAGTTCAAACGCCTGCTCCACTTTCAGCTGCGGCAGACCTTCAATTTCCAGCACGCGGCCGGAGAAGATGTTTTTCTTACCTTTCTTCTCCACGGTCAGCAGGCCGGCTTTGATTGCGTACAGCGGAATGGCGTGCACCAGGTCACGCAGGGTGATACCCGGCTGCATTTCGCCTTTAAAGCGCACCAGCACCGACTCCGGCATATCCAGCGGCATCACGCCGGTAGCGGCGGCAAAGGCCACCAGGCCGGAGCCTGCCGGGAAGGAGATTCCGATCGGGAAGCGGGTGTGCGAGTCACCGCCGGTACCGACGGTATCCGGCAGCAGCATACGGTTCAGCCAGCTGTGGATCACCCCGTCACCCGGACGCAGCGACACGCCACCGCGGTTCATAATGAAGTCCGGCAGCGTATGGTGAGTGGTCACGTCCACCGGTTTCGGATAGGCCGCAGTGTGGCAGAAGGACTGCATCACCAGGTCAGCCGAGAAGCCGAGGCAGGCGAGGTCTTTCAGCTCATCACGGGTCATCGGGCCGGTGGTGTCCTGCGAGCCTACCGAGGTCATTTTCGGTTCGCAGTAGGCGCCAGGACGGATGCCTTCCACGCCACAGGCGCGGCCCACCATCTTCTGCGCCAGCGAGTAGCCGCGGCTGCTTTCCGCCACGTCTTTCGCCTGCTCGAACACGTCGCTGTGCGGCAGGCCCAGCGCTTCACGCGCCTTGGTGGTCAGACCACGGCCGATAATCAGCGGGATACGGCCACCGGCGCGCACTTCATCCAGCAGCACGTTGGTTTTCAGTTCGAAGGTTGCCAGCACTTCATCGGTGTCGTGGTTACGCACTTCGCCTTTATACGGGTAGATGTCGATCACATCGCCCATATTCAGCCTGTCGACGTCGACTTCGATCGGCAGCGCACCGGCATCTTCCATGGTGTTAAAGAAGATTGGCGCGATTTTACCGCCGAGGCAGACGCCGCCGCCTTTCTTGTTCGGCACGTAAGGGATGTCATCGCCCATAAACCACAACACCGAGTTGGTGGCGGATTTACGTGATGAACCGGTACCGACCACGTCACCGACGTAGGTTAGCGGGAAACCTTTCTGCTGCAGCGCTTCGATCTGTTTGATCGGGCCAACGTTGCCGGCATCGTCGGGTTCGATGCCGTCACGGGCGTTTTTCAGCATTGCCAGCGCGTGCAGTGGAATATCCGGGCGTGACCAGGCATCCGGCGCCGGAGAGAGGTCGTCGGTATTGGTTTCGCCGGTCACTTTAAACACGGTGACGGTGATTTTTTCAGCCAGTTTAGGGCGTTTCAGGAACCACTCGGCGTCTGCCCACGACTGGATAATTTTTTTCGCGTGTGGGTTACCGGCTTTGGCTTTCTCTTCCACATCGTAGAAGTTGTCGAACATCAGCAGGGTGTGGGACAGCGCTTCGGCGGCAATCGCGGCCAGCTTGTCATCATCCAGCGCGTCAATCAGCGCATGGATGTTGTATCCGCCCTGCATGGTGCCCAGCAGCTCAACGGCTTTTTCAGGAGTAACCAGAGGAGAAGTCGCTTCGCCTTTTGCGACGGCGGCAAGGAAACCGGCTTTGACGTACGCCGCTTCATCTACGCCCGGCGGCACTCGATTGATTAACAGATCGGACAGGAATTCTTCTTCACCCGCTGGAGGGGCTTTTAGCAGTTCAACCAGCGCGGCCATTTGGGAAGCATCTAACGGTTTAGGAACGATCCCCTGGGCAGCACGCTCGGCAACGTGCTTACGGTATTCTTCTAGCACGACGTTCTCCTCGCTCTCATTGTATTTAGCATCCCGGGCCACCTGCATCACCGCAGTGTGAGACGTTCCATGTGTAGGGTAAGGTGCCCGGTTGTGCGTGGGGCAGCATAGCAGGATTCCGCTCGCTTGTTAATCTGTTTACAAAAAAGCAACATTACCGCAGAATCCCTTATATCTAAAGGGTTATGGGCGGTTACAACCCTACATTACGCTATTTTATGCGTATTACTGGTTAAAAATAGTTATCTGCCGCCGCCTTCTATCAGAAAACGTTATAAAAACAGGTTACAAAATAGCGGCTGCTCAGGCTTCCGGCCGTCGCCACAGCCACAGCAGCACCAGGCACATACAGCCCACCGAGATCGCCACGCTGGGCAGATGCGGCACGGTCAGCGCCATAATCACGGCGGTTACCGTCATTGAGGCGGTGGCCAGCCACTTGGCTTTTCGCGGCAGAATACCGCGCTGCCAGTGGGTCAGCAGCGGGCCAAACCAGCGGTGGCGTAAGATCCACGCATGCAGGCGCGGCGAGCTGCGCGCCGCCGCCCAGGTGGCCAGCAGGACGAATTCGGTGCAGGGCAGGCCGGGCAGGATAAACCCGGCAACCGCTAGCGCCAGGCTGACCACCGCCAGCAGCTGATACATAATGCGCTTCAGTCCCTTCATCCGTGACTCTTCCTGCCCGCTAAGAAATACGACTTATTCTCATTTCATTAACATCAAAGTGCAACTGAATCCGCCTAACAGAATGCGCACGCTGAACAGAGCAGGAAGCCCGGCGTGCCGGCGGTTCTCTGTTTCATCATTCTCTTCCCGCCGGTTGTCGATGAAACCGTTATACTCACCCCGGATTAAATCAACAATTGATGTATTTAATGCAGGGGCGAGCCAGCGACCGTGTCCCCTACCCACAGGAGCCGCGATGCCTTTACCTTCCCCCGCCAGCCGGATGCTGCTGGCCGACTTCCCGCAACAGCATGTTCTGCGCCTGACCCTGCACCGCCCCGACGCGCGCCACGCTTATAACGCGCAGATGGTCAATGAGCTGGCGCAGTGGCTGGCGTGGTCAGAGCAGGAGAGCGCGATCCGCACGGTGATCCTCACCGGCAGCGGCACGGTATTCTGCAGCGGCGCCGACCTGCAGGAGGCGTTTACCGGGGGCGGTAAAGGGCTGCGCAATAGCGCGGGCGGCTGGAGTCCGCTGCAGCACCTGCCGCGGCGTAAGATCTGGATTGCGGCGCTGAACGGCCACGCTTACGGCGGCGGGCTGGAGCTGGCGCTGAGCTGTGACTTTATTCTCGCCGCAGAGGAGGCAAAGATTGCGCTGCCGGAGGTGCAGCACGGGCTGCTGCCGCTGGGTGGGGCAATAGAGCAGCTGGCAAAGCGGCTGCCCGTCGCGCTGGCCCGCCAGCTGCTGCTGGCCGCTGAGCCGCTGAGCGCCGCACGGGCGCTGGCCGCCGGGCTGTTTA
>NZ_JRZZ01000043.1:0-26238 GCF_002865965.1 Erwinia sp. B116 | reverse complement strand
TAGCTCAGCTGGATAGAGTACTCGGCTACGAACCGAGCGGTCGGAGGTTCGAATCCTCCTGGATGCACCATCTTCTTTCAGTGTGGCATTAGCGGCACTGAGTTTGGGGTAGTACCGATACAGCGTTAGCAGCCCTGTATCACGGTGAGTAGTCAGCACCCTGTGTAATACAAGAATTAGCGATGCATCCATAGCTCAGCTGGATAGAGTACTCGGCTACGAACCGAGCGGTCGGAGGTTCGAATCCTCCTGGATGCACCATCTTTCGAAGTTCTGGTAGCAACCTCTACGGTTTAACCTTTCTCCGCAAGTGGCAGTGATTTTCTTCAGTATCTCCTCAGGTTTGTCGCATTATCTCCCTTATAGCTTTACCAAATAGCTTTACCGACGCATCCATAGCTCAGCTGGATAGAGTACTCGGCTACGAACCGAGCGGTCGGAGGTTCGAATCCTCCTGGATGCACCATATTTTAGAAGTTTGGCAGCAACCTTGTTCTGGCAGAAAGCAGTAGTGTCAAAGCCAGCACAAAGGAGGATAACGTTGCTTCAGCAACGGCCCGCAGGGCGAGGCGAAGCCGAGTCATCCTCCTGGATGCACCATATTTTAGAAGTTTGGCAGCTTTTACAGGCTTAAATGCCAGTCATTCTAATCTGCTCGCAGTACCCCCTCAGCAGTACCCAATGCATCCATAGCTCAGCTGGATAGAGTACTCGGCTACGAACCGAGCGGTCGGAGGTTCGAATCCTCCTGGATGCACCATCTTTCGAAGTTCTGGTAGCAACCTCTACGGTTTAACCTTTCTCCGCAAGTGGCAGTGATTTTCTTCAGTATCTCCTCAGGTTTGTCGCATTATCTCCCTTATAGCTTTACCAAATAGCTTTACCGACGCATCCATAGCTCAGCTGGATAGAGTACTCGGCTACGAACCGAGCGGTCGGAGGTTCGAATCCTCCTGGATGCACCATACTGTCTCTGTCTCTGTCTCTGTCTCTGTCTCTGTCTCTGTCTCTGTTATCTTCCTGCTTCACTATTCTTCATCATCGCTTTGTTCATGCATTTTCCTCATTTTCTTCCGTCAGGCTAAATCCCTATACTATTCATGGCATTTGCGGATCCATGCTGACAGCGACATTTTCAGTGCTTTACGCTAAAGTGTGGTTTCCTCAATCAGGATGGGTAAGAGAATGTACGATGCTTACGATGGCTTGATCTTCGATATGGATGGCACCATCCTGGATACCGAGCCCACACACCGTAAAGCCTGGCATCAGGTGCTGGCACACTACGATATGACCTTTGATGACCAGTTGGTGATTGGCCTGAACGGCTCCCCCACCTGGCATATCGCTAAGGTGCTGATTGACAGTCACCAGCGCGATCTCGATCCTTATCGGCTGGCCGATGAGAAAAACGCGCTGCTGAAAACTATGCTGTACGACAGCGTGCAGCCGCTGCCGTTAATCGAGGTGGTAAAAGCCTATAAAGGGCGTCGCCCGATGGCGGTGGGCACCGGCAGCGAGCACGCCATGGCGGTCGCGCTGTTGCAGCACCTCGGCCTGCTTGACCATTTTGATGCGATTGTTGGTGCAGATGATGTTAAACGTCATAAGCCACAACCTGATACATTTCTGCGTTGCGCCGAATTGATCGGCGTGCCGCCGTCGCGCTGCGTGGTGTTTGAAGATGCTGATTTCGGCCTGCAGGCCGCGCGGGCGGCAGGCATGGACGTGGTTGACGTTCGTCTGCTGTGAGTGACTGGCTCTACGCGTCAATGTTCGTCAGCAGTTTTCTTAGCGCCACGCTGCTGCCCGGCGGTTCCGAGGCGGTGCTGGTTGGGCTGCTGCTGGCGGGTAAAGCCTCAGCCGTTGGTCTGGTCGTCACCGCCGCACTGGGCAATACCCTTGGCGGCTTAACCAACGTGGTTATTGGCCGTCTGCTGCCGTTAAAGCAGCAGGGGCGCTGGCATGCCACCGCGCTGGTCTGGCTACGGCGGTTGGGGCCTGCGGCGCTGCTTTTAAGCTGGTTGCCGCTGGTCGGCGACCTGCTGTGCGTGCTGGCCGGCTGGCTGCGGTTCGCCTGGCTGCCGGTGGTGATTTTCCTCGCCGTCGGCAAAACGCTGCGTTACGTCTTGCTGGCAACGGCAACATTACAGGGCATGGAGTGGTGGCACTGATTCGCCGTCAGGCGAGGCCACGATGAATATGATGCTTAACAATAATAAATTTTCTCCGAGCGGGAGGTCGATTTGATCCCGGATGTATCACAGGCGCTAACCTGGCTTCAGGCCCATCCTGATGCACTTAAAGGCATTGGTCGCGGTATTGAGCGCGAGACCCTGCGCGTCAGGCCCGATGGCCACCTTGCCACCACCGGCCACCCGACTTCTCTCGGCTCGGCGCTGACCCACAAGTGGATCACCACCGACTTCGCCGAAGCGTTGTTAGAATTTATCACCCCGGTCGATCGCGATATCGATCGCCTGCTGGCCTTCCTGCGCGACGTTCATCGCCATACCCTGCGCGAACTGGGCGACGAGCGGCTGTGGCCGATGAGCATGCCGTGCCTGATTGAGCCGGGGCAGGATATCGAACTGGCGCAGTACGGCAGCTCCAATATCGGTCAGATGAAGACGCTGTACCGTCAGGGGTTAAAAAACCGCTATGGTGCGCTGATGCAGGTGATTTCAGGCGTACATTACAACTTCTCGCTCCCGCTGTCGTTCTGGCAGGCGTGGGCGGGTGTTGAGGATGCGGAGAGCGGCAAAGACGCTATCTCCGACGGTTACCTGCGGCTGATCCGCAACTACTACCGTTTCGGTTGGGTGATCCCCTATCTGTTCGGCGCATCGCCGGCGATTTGCTCCTCGTTCCTGCAGGGCAAAGAGAGTTCACTGCCGTTCGAGCGCAGTGAAAGCGGCATGCTGTCGCTGCCGTATGCCACTTCGCTGCGCTTAAGCGATCTGGGCTATACCAATAAGGCGCAGAGCGGGCTGAATATCACCTTCAACAACCTGCCTGACTACATCACCGCCCTTAAGGCGGCGATCAAAACCCCGTCGGCAGAGTTTGCTTCGATGGGCGTGAAGGATGAGCAGGGCAACTGGCTGCAGCTGAACGCCAACGTGCTGCAGATTGAGAACGAGCTGTATGCGCCGATCCGCGCCAAGCGCGTGACCCGTTCCGGCGAAGCTCCGTCCGATGCGCTGCTGCGCGGCGGCATCGAATACATTGAAGTTCGCTCGCTGGATATCAACCCGTTCTCACCGATCGGCGTTGACGCGAATCAGGCGCGCTTCCTCGATCTGTTCCTGATCTGGTGTGCGCTGGCAGAGGCCCCGGAGATGAACAGCGATGAGCTGGCCTGCACGCGCCACAACTGGAATCGGGTGATTCTGGAAGGGCGCAAACCGGGCCAGACCATTGGCATGGGCTGTGAAGCGGCCCAGCAGCCGCTGGCCGACGTCGGTAAAGCGCTGTTCCGCGATCTGCACAGGGTAGCGGTGACGCTCGACAGTCAGAACGGTGAGCATCACTATCAGGAAGTGTGCGATCGCCTGGCGGCCTCTTTTGACGATCCGGAACTGACCTACTCCGCGCGCTTTATGCAGTCGCTGAAGGATAACGGCATCGCCGGCACCGGCATGGCGCTGGCCGAGCAGTATCGTCAGCAGCTGCTGCAGGAGCCGCTGGAAATTCTGAGCGAAGAGCAGTTTAGCGACGAAGCGCGGCGTTCGGTAGTGAAGCAGCGGGAGATCGAAGAGAGTGATACGCTGAGCCTGGAAGAGTTTCTGAAGGATAAAGGCTAGCGCCAAAAGAAAAAGGCCACATCACTGTGGCCAAATTAACATCTCTGTTGTCAGGGATGATGATAACAAATGCGCGTCTTTCATATATTCAGACGCGCGGTAACAGAAAAAGTTTCACTGTTTCTAAAATAAATTCATTCGTTGAGGTAACAACATGCCATTGCTGGATAGCTTTACCGTAGATCACACCATCATGGCCGCTCCTGCTGTCCGTGTCGCGAAGACCATGAACACCCCTGCCGGCGATACCATCACCGTGTTTGACCTGCGTTTCTGCCGGCCGAACAAGGAGATCCTCTCAGAGCGCGGTATCCACACTCTGGAGCATCTGTTTGCCGGCTTTATGCGCGATCACCTGAACGGCGACGGCGTGGAGATCATCGACATCTCGCCGATGGGCTGCCGTACCGGTTTCTATATGAGCCTGATCGGCGTTCCGGCGGAAGATCGCGTGGCGAAAGCCTGGAAAGCGGCGATGCAGGACGTGCTGAAAGTGGCCAGCCAGGATCAGATCCCTGAGCTGAACGAATACCAGTGCGGCAGCTACCAGCTGCACTCGCTGGACGAAGCCAAGGCCATTGCGCAGAACGTTATCGACAACCCGATCGGCGTTAACCGTAATGAAGATCTGGCGCTGCCGGCTGAAAAGCTGAAAACGCTGCAGATCTAGCGTCAGTGATGTGAATCTGTTAGCAGCAGGAAGGCGGCCACTGGCCGCCTTCTTTTTTACGTCTGAACGCCCGGCAGAACAGCGAGCGGGGCAGGGGTTATGAACCGATCGACTCCTTCAGCGGCTTCTGTGGCGTGATCCGCACCTGCTTAATCATATTGTCCTGCACGTCGAGAATATCAATCGCGTAGTGGTCGATCTGCAACTGGGTGTTGGGCTGTGGAATGTCCTGCAGCGCCTCCTGCACCATACCGTTGATGGTGCGGGCGTCCTCGGCGGGCAGCGTCCAGTTGAACACCTTATTCAGCTCGCGCACGTTGGCGCTGCCTTCGATCAGCACCGAGCCGTCATTCTGCGGCATCACTTCCTCGGCCAGCGTCGGTGACATTGAGGTGGTGAAATCACCGACGATCTCTTCGAGAATGTCTTCGATAGTGACCAGCCCCTTGATATCGCCATACTCGTCGATCACCAGGCCGACCTTCTCCTTATTGCGCTGGAATTTCACCAGCTGCACGTTGAGCGGAGTGTTTTCCGGCACAAAGTAGATCTCATCAGCGGCGCGCAGCATCACCTCTTTGGTGAACTCTTTTTTCTCGTTCATCAGGCGCCAGGCCTCACGTACGCGCAGCATGCTGATGGCGTCATCCAGCGATTCGCGGTACAGCACGATACGCCCGTGCGGTGAGTGGGTCAGCTGACGGACGATGGATTTCCAGTCGTCGTTGATGTTGATGCCAACAATTTCATTACGCGGCACCATAATCTGCTCAACGTCGACCTTCTCCAGGTCGAGCACTGACAGCAGCATGTCCTGATTGCGCCGTGACATCAGCGAGCGTGACTCATAAACGATGGTGCGCAGCTCCTCTTTGCTCAGCGCCGAGCTGGCGGAGCCGTCGGTTTTAATCCCCACCATGCGCATCAGCATGCGGGTAATGGTATTCAGCAGCCACACCAGCGGCAGCATCACCACCTGCAGCGGCCCGAGCAGCACGCTGCTGGGGAAAGCGACCTTTTCCGGGTAGAGCGCGGCGATAGTCTTCGGCAGCACTTCGGCAAACACCAGCACCAGGAAGGTCAGAATACCGGTAGCAATCGCTACCCCGGCGTCGCCGTACAGGCGCATACCTACGATGGTGCCAATCGCAGAAGCAAGGATATTGACGAGGTTATTGCCGATCAGTACCAGGCTGATCAGCCGGTCAGGGCGGCGCAGCAGCTTCTCAACGCGCCGCGCCGCGCGGTCGCCGTTTTTAGCCTGATGACGCAGCTTGTAGCGGTTAAGCGTCATCATGCCGGTTTCAGAACCGGAGAAGTATGCGGAAACCAGGATCATGATAACCAGCGTCACGATCAGGGTGGTCGTTGAGATATGTTCCAAGGGAAATCCTTGCAGGCCAGGTCAGTGAAGTAAAACGTGCTGCAGCATCCGGCTGCCGAAATAGGCCATGGTCAACAGGAAGGCACCACCACAGTTGAACCACACCACGCGGCGACCGCGCCAGCCTTCATGATAGTGGCCCCACAACAGTACGATGTACAGGAACCAGGCGAGAATCGACAGTACTGCTTTATCGATATTTTCACGCGCAAACAGGTCCTGCAGGAAGAACAACCCGGTACAAAGCACCAGGGTCAGCAGCACCACGCCAATCTGGGTGATGTGGAACATCTTGCGCTCGATGGTCATCAGCGGCGGGATGTCGCTGGTGAACGCCAGCCGTTTGGTCTTCAGCAGCCAGTCAATCCACGCCAGCTGCAGCGCATACAGAGCGGCAATGATCAGCGTAGCGTAGGCAAACAGCGCCAGCCCGATATGGATCATCATGCCCGGGGTGGCCTCCAGGTGGGTGATAAAGGCGTTGGGCACAAAGGAGGCAAACGCCAGGTTAATCAGCGCAAAGGTATAGACCACCGGCAGCAGGATCCAGCCGCGGTTGCGCGACGCCACAATAGTCATGATCGCGCAGATCAGCAGGCTGACCAGCGAGCCGATGTTCAGCAGGCTGAGGTTTTGCCCGCCGTCCAGCGCAAAGATACGCTGCTGCAGCGCCACGGCATGACAGACCAGCGCCACCGTGGCGGAGAGAACGGCCAGACGACGCCAGGTGCCGTTGTTACGCAGCAGGCTGGGGATAATCAGGGCAAGGCTGGATGAGTAGGCAAACAGCGCCAGAATCGCAAAAACGGACATAAATGTTGTCAGTACCGGCTATGACTGAGAAAAAAAACAGTATAGCGCCAGCGGCAGCTTGCTCCAAACGATCTGATGGTAAATGGTTACGATCTCCGGCACGTTACGCAAAGCGGGCAGGGATGGGCAGCGAGGTAAGCAATTGCGGGACACAGCCCTGGGGGATCATGCTATAATCCGCGCAATTTGTGTCGCCCCGGCGGCCTCTCATTACGTTGAGCGAGAGACGATGTTTGATAATTTAACCGATCGATTGTCGCAGACCCTGCGCAATATCAGCGGCCGCGGCAGGCTGACTGAAGACAATATTAAAGACACGCTGCGTGAAGTGCGCATGGCGCTGCTGGAGGCGGATGTTGCGCTACCGGTGGTACGTGAGTTTATCAATCGCGTGAAAGAGCGTGCCGTAGGCCATGACGTCAATAAAAGCCTCACCCCGGGCCAGGAGTTCGTTAAGATCGTTAAAAACGAACTGGTCGCGGCAATGGGGGAAGAGAACAATACGCTGAACCTCGCCGCGCAGCCGCCGGCGGTGGTGCTGATGGCGGGCCTGCAGGGTGCCGGTAAAACGACCAGCGTCGGTAAGCTCGGTAAGTTCCTGCGCGAAAAGCACAAGAAAAAGGTGCTGGTGGTTTCCGCCGACGTCTATCGCCCGGCGGCAATCCGCCAGCTGGAAACGCTGGCCGAACAGGTTGGCGTGGATTTCTGCCCGTCCGACCTCAGCCAGAAGCCGGTCGACATCGTTAAAAACGCCCTGCAACAGGCGAAGCTGAAGTTCTATGACGTGCTGCTGGTGGATACCGCCGGTCGTCTGCACGTCGACGAAGCGATGATGGATGAGATCAAACAGGTTCACGCCGCGATTAATCCGGTGGAAACGCTGTTTGTGGTCGATGCGATGACCGGCCAGGATGCCGCGAATACCGCGAAGGCGTTTAACGAAGCGCTGCCGCTCACCGGTGTGGTTCTGACCAAAGTCGATGGTGACGCCCGCGGCGGTGCGGCGCTCTCCATTCGCCACATTACCGGCAAGCCGATCAAATTTATGGGCGTCGGTGAAAAGACCGAGGCCCTTGAGCCGTTCTATCCCGAGCGTATTGCTTCGCGTATCCTCGGCATGGGCGACATGCTGTCGCTGATCGAAGATATCGAAAGCAAGGTTGACCGCGCGCAGGCTGAGAAACTGGCCAGCAAGCTGAAAAAAGGCAACGGCTTCGACCTCAACGACTTCCTCGACCAGCTGAAGCAGATGCGTAACATGGGCGGCATGGCCAGCCTGATGGGCAAACTGCCGGGCATGGGTCAGCTGCCGGACAACGTTAAGTCGCAGATGGACGACAAAGTGCTGGTGCGTATGGAAGCGATGATCAACTCGATGACGCGCAAAGAGCGCGAAAAACCGGAGATCATCAAAGGTTCCCGCAAACGTCGTATCGCCACCGGTTCCGGTATGCAGGTGCAGGACGTTAACCGCCTGCTTAAGCAGTTTGACGATATGCAGCGCATGATGAAAAAGATGAAAAATGGCGGTATGGCGAAGATGATGCGCGGCATGAAAGGTATGATGCCGCCAGGCTTCCCGGGCCGTTAAGCCAGCCTGGAGGCGGATAAGCGATTTAGGTTGCTTTTTGCGCCAAAAAGAGTAAAATTTTCGGGCTTTTTATATTGCATCCGGGCCCCGTTCCCTCAATGGGGCCCGGCTGTTTTATTAACTAAAGAGGATGTTATGGTAACAATTCGTTTGGCACGTCACGGCGCTAAAAAGCGTCCGTTCTATCAGGTAGTCGTCACCGACAGCCGCAATGCACGTAACGGCCGCTTCATCGAGCGCGTAGGCTTCTTCAACCCGATCGCTTCTGGTCAGGCTGAGCCACTGCGTCTGGATCTGGACCGTATTGAGCACTGGGTTGGCCAGGGCGCAACCCTGTCTGATCGCGTTAACGCGCTGATCAAACAAGCTAAGAAAGCAGCTTAATCTGTCACGGTGGTCAACATGAGCAAGCAACTCACCTCGCAGCCTCCCGCTAACCCGCTTGTGCTGGGTAAGATGGGCTCGGCCTACGGTATCCGTGGTTGGCTCAAAGTGTTTTCCTCCACCGAAGACGCCGAAAGCATTTTTGACTATCAGCCGTGGTTTATCCAGCGGGCGGGTCAATGGCAGCGTGTCGAGCTGGAAGGCTGGAAACGCCACAATCAGGACATGATCATCAAAGTCAAAGGCATTGACGATCGTGACGCCGCGGGTCTGCTGACTAATTGCGAAATTGTCGTGGATTCAGAGCAGCTGCCACAGCTGGATAACGGCGACTACTACTGGAAAGACCTGATGGGCTGCCAGGTAGTCACCACTGAAGGCTATGAGCTGGGCAAAATCATCGATTTGATGGAAACCGGTTCTAACGACGTTCTCGTCGTGAAGGCAAACCTGAAAGATGCATTCGGTGCACAGGAACGGCTGATCCCGTTCCTTGATGAACAGGTTATCAAGAATGTCGATCTCACTACCCGTATCATTACGGTAGATTGGGATCCTGGTTTTTGAGCTCCGAACTGAGCGGTAATACTCCGGCGCAAAGCATGTGGATTGGCATAATCAGCCTGTTTCCCGAAATGTTTCGCGCAATTACCGATTACGGAGTCACCGGCCGGGCAGTAAAAAATGGCCTGCTCAGCATCCAGAGCTGGAGTCCTCGTGACTTCGCTCATGATCGGCACCGTACCGTGGACGAACGTCCTTACGGCGGCGGACCGGGGATGCTAATGATGGTTCAACCCTTACGGGATGCCATCCACGCAGCAAAAGCGGCGGCAGGAGAAGGTGCTAAGGTGATTTATCTGTCACCTCAGGGGCGCAAACTCGATCAAGGTGGAGTGAGCGAACTGGCGACTAACCCGAAGTTAATTCTGGTGTGCGGTCGTTATGAAGGGATTGATGAGCGCGTGATCATAACCGAAATCGATGAAGAGTGGTCGATCGGTGATTACGTTCTCAGCGGTGGCGAGCTGCCAGCGATGACGCTGATTGACTCGGTCTCCCGGTTAATTCCGGGCGTACTGGGTAAACAGGCGTCGGCCGAAGAGGATTCGTTCTCAGACGGCTTGCTGGACTGCCCACACTACACCCGCCCTGAAGTGTTGGAAGGGATGGAAGTACCGCCAGTTCTGCTGTCGGGCAACCATGCTGATATTCGCCGCTGGCGCCTGAAACAGTCGCTGGGCCGTACCTGGCTTAGAAGACCTGAACTTCTGGAAAACCTGGCTCTGACTGAAGAGCAAGCAAAGTTGCTGAACGCGTTCCAACGGGAACACGTCAGTCAACAAAACGATGATACGACTGGCCAGGCACCGAGCCTGCCGTCCTAACTATCAGTTTACCCAGGATAAGAGATTTAATTATGAGCAACATTATCAAGCAAATCGAGCAAGAGCAGCTGAAGCAGGACGTACCTTCATTCCGTCCGGGTGATTCCGTGGAAGTGAAAGTATGGGTTGTGGAAGGTGCTAAGAAGCGTCTGCAGGCATTCGAGGGCGTGGTTATCGCTATTCGTAACCGCGGTCTGCACTCTGCATTTACTGTTCGTAAGATTTCCAACGGCGAAGGTGTTGAGCGTGTCTTCCAGACTCACTCACCGGTAATCGACAGCATTACCGTTAAACGTCGTGGCGCTGTGCGTAAAGCCAAACTGTACTACCTGCGTGAGCGTACCGGTAAGTCTGCACGTATCAAAGAACGTCTGGGCGCTTAAGCGACATCTGATAGTTAATAATCAAGGGGCTGACCGAAAGGTTGGCCCCTTTTTTTTTGCGGCCGGACATGAAAACCGCAGAAAATGCCGTCAGCCGCTGATAATCGGATTCATAAAGCGGCCAAAGCGAGTATGGTTGTGAATATCATCACATTTCCCAGGAAATCCCCTATGCCTTACCAGGCCGGTCCCGCTACCGGCGTGTCGATGAAGATCGGCGCAGCCCTGACCTCCACGCTGATGATGGCCTGCGTTAAAGGCCTCGACGGCACCATCCCCGTCGGCGAAGTGATCTTCTTCCGTTCTTCTGTGGCGCTAATCCCGCTGTTTATCTGGCTGTGGTGCCAGGGGCGAATTATTGACGGCATCCGCACGCGCAATATTAAAGGGCACGTGGTGCGCGGCCTGGCCGGCACCGGCGGGCTCTACTTCAGCTACCTCGCCTTGCTCTATCTCTCGCTGACCGACGTGACCACAATTAACTACGCGGCACCGATGATTACGGTGATCATGGCGGCCATCTTCCTGCGCGAAAAGGTGAAGCTGCACCGCTGGGTGGCGGTGATTGCCGGCTTCTCCGGCATTCTGGTAATGCTTTCCGGACATCTGTTCTTTGGCCGCAGCGGGTCCCTGAGCAGCGTCAGCTGGCAGTCGGTGCTGGGCATGAGCCTGGCGTTGCTGGCGGCGGTGTGCATTGCGGCAGCCTCGATTCAGATCCGCTACCTTAACGGTAAAGAACAGCCCGGCGCGATCGCCTTCTGGTTTGCCATCACGACAACCATCACCTCACTGTTCACGCTGGGATTTGGCTGGACGGTGCCTGATCTTAACCAGCTGTTGCTGTTGCTGGGCTGCGGTCTGCTCGGCGGCGTTACGCAGATCCTGATGACCCTAAGCCTGCGTTATGCCGACGCCTCGCTGCTGGCACCTTTTGACTATACCACGCTGGTCTGGTCGGTAGTTCTGGGCTACCTGTTCTGGGACACGCTGCCGGAATCGGTCACCATCGCGGGCGCCTGCCTGGTGGTGGCCGGTGGCGCATTTTCGATGGTTTTCGAACGGCGTCAGCGGCGGATTGTTTCCCCGGCCAGCATGAGCGGCTAACGTTTAACGGCACAATCCTGTACACCGGGCCGATCGACGATCGGCCTTTTTATTGCCTGGAAAATGGACGAATTACGAAAATTTTACCCATTTTCAGTCACTCAGCAGGTTTGCTAATCATGACGAATGGGTTTTTGAATGTTAGGATATTTCTTAATTAAAGTTAAGTGACAGAACCTGGCACGACAGCGCCACGCGGGTGGCCGGGGCTAAAGAGGCGTCATGGCGATAAAGTGGCGGGTGAGTTTACTGATTCTGCTGAGTGCGGCCAGCCTGCCGCTCAGAAGCGAAGTGCACCCTGCGGCAGCCGATCCGGTCTTAGCGGCTGGAGTGCGGCAAACCGTCGCCGGGATCATCAGCTACACCCGCTGGCCGCATCTGAAGGGGGTGCCGCGGCTGTGTGTGTTTCGCTCCGCTACCTATGCGGCGGCGCTGGACGGCATCGACGCCGGCCCCGACCTTTGGCAGGCGATCCCGGTGGCGGATGTCAATCAGGCACTCGCCGAACAGTGTGATGCACTCTATTTTGGCCAGGAGTCGCAGCGGCAGCAGCTGGAGGCGATCGGCGCCTATCTGCCGCGTCCGTTACTGACCATTGCCGAGCAGGCCGCGGACTGCTCGGCAGGCAGCGCTTTCTGCCTTAAGTTTACCGATGACCGGGTCGATTTCTCGGTCAATCTCGACTCGCTAAGTCGAAGCGGCGTTCGGGTGCATCCCGATGTATTAATGCTGGCATCTGCAGGGAGCAACCGACATGGCTAAACGCAACATCCGCAGGCCCACCTTCAGAAGTACGCTGATTCGCATCAGCGCGATCAGCGTGGTCACGACGCTTATCATCGCCTGGCTGTTTATCTCTGCCACCTCGCTGCTTTCACTGCGCCAGTATGCGGAGAAGAATCTGCAGCTGCTGGCCAGCACCGTCAGCCACAGCGTGGAGGCGGCGGTGGTGTTTCGCGACGCTCATGCGGCGCGGGATACGCTGGCCCAGCTGGGCCGCCAGGGGCAGTTCGCGTCAGCGGTGGTCACCGACAGCGATGGCGAGGAGCTTGCGCGCTGGGCGTGGCCGGAGGAGCGGACGCAGCATATTGACCCGCTGGGGGAGATGGTCTCCCACTGGCTGTTCCCGCGGCCGGTTGAGCAGCCGATCGAGCATAACGGCCAGCGCATCGGCACGCTGACGCTGACCGGCGAAGACAGTACCGTCACCCGCTTTGTTTACCGCTCGCTGGCCGTATTAACCCTGTGCCTGCTGCTGGCCGCGCTGGTCGCGCTACTGATCACCCGTCGGCTGCATCGCGGGCTGGTTTCGGCCTTGCAGACCATTACCGGCGTGGTGCACGAGATCCGCGCCACCCGTCAGTTTTCCCGCCGGGTGCCGCCGTCGGCGATCAGTGAGCTGTACGCCTTTGGCGAAGACTTTAACAGCCTGCTGAATGAGATGGAGAAGTGGCAGCGGCGGGAGCAGCAGGAGAGAGACTCGCTGCTGCAGCGCGCCCTGCGCGATCCGTTAACCGGGCTGGCTAACCGTGCCGCCTTTACCAGCGCGCTGGATAGCGTGCTCAGCGACGCCGAACGTAAGCTGCGCACTGCCCTGTTGTTTATGGACGGTGACGGCTTTAAAAGCATCAACGACCGCTTTGGGCATGCCGCGGGGGACGAAGTGTTGCAGAGCATCGCTTCACGGCTCAGCGAGTGTGCCGGCAGCCGCCAGCTGGCCTGCCGCTTTGGCGGCGACGAGTTTGCGATGATCCTCGAAGGGTTGAACGATGAAGACGAGGTACAGGCGACGATCGCGGCGATCCATCTGCGGATGGAGGAACCGGTGGTGCTCAGCAGCGGCGTAGCGCTGGCGGTGCGGCTGAGCATCGGTTATGCCGTTGCCTGCCAGGCCGCCACGGCCGAGGCGCTGATGGAAGCGGCCGATCGCAGCATGTATAGCGAAAAGGAAAAACGCCGCCCGCGGGTGGCCTGATAACACAAGGAAAATGCAATGAACAAGCGAAACGGGTTTGCCGCGCTGGCGTTAGCGCTGCTGCTGGCCGGCTGCCAGTCAGCTCCTCAGGGAAAATTTACCGCGCAACAGGTTGCTGCGATGCGGGCACAGGGCTTTAACGAAGTGCCGGAGGGCTGGATGCTCGGCCTGTCCGAGAAGATCCTGTTTGGCAAAAACCAGGCCGAGCTGACCACACAAAGCGCCGCCATCGTGCAGCGCATGGCGGCGCAGCTCTCTGCCACCGGCCTGCGCCACGCACGCCTCGACGGGCACACCGATAACTACGGTGAGAAGGCTTTTAACGAAGCGCTGTCGCTCAAACGCGCCAACGTGGTGGCCGATGCCTGGGCCCGCGGTGCCGGGATCCCACGCAGCAATCTGACCACCCGCGGGTTGGGTGACAGCAGCCCGGTGCAGAGCAACAAAACGGCGCAGGGCCGGGCTGAAAACCGCCGCGTGGCGGTGGTGATCAGCACCCCCTGACGGACACCCGCTCAGGTCTGACGGCCTGAGTCATCGGGCAGCCGCCCGGCGCGGCGCATAAAACTTCGCGACAGCGCCGACCAGCCCTGCTGGCCCTCGCCATGCGCCAGGCTTTCGATCTGCGCATCACGCAGCGCGCTGGCTAGCGGCTGGCCGCCTGCAGTAACGCCACCACCAGCGGCGAGAGTTCATTACGCAGCGCCGCCCGCTCCGACTGGAACAGGGTGGCGACAAAAAAGCGCTGGCCCGGCAGCTCGATGCCGCGCACGTCGCCGGCGCGATCGTGGGCGTTGATACGCAGCGCGTGACCGGAGAGCTCTGCCACGAAGTCCGGGTTAACGCCGTAGTTACAGTGGTAGCCTTCGGTAATTACCTCCTGGCCATAGATCGCGGCCAGCTGTGTGCCCGGGGTAATGACGATCTCACCGGTTTTTTCCACCAGCGAACAGCTGAGCGGGGCAATCACCAGGCGGCCGCTGCTGTCCGTCTCCGCATGCCCGGCATCCTGCCAGCCGAGCACGTTGCGGGCGTACTCGACCACAGCATACTGAAAACCGCCGCAGGAGCCGAGGAACGGCACGTCGTTTTCACGTGCGTAGGTAATCGCCATAAAGGCTCCGTCATCGTGCTGGTATGGGCTGCCTGGCACCAGCCAGATAGCATCATATTCCTGCAATACGTCGGGGGCAGTAATGTCGGGGGTTGGCAGCCAGTGCGGGCTGACGTCGAGATTGAGCGAGCGGGCGGCCAGTTCTGTGGCCAGCGGGATGGCCTGATGCGCAACGGCATCGGCACGGTAGTCACCAACCAGAGCTAAACGAACGTGAAGCGTCATTTCAGTATCCTGTGCGGGTAAAAAAGGATGCTACTGTAAGGGCTGCTGGCTGGCAAGCGTGCCGGCGGCGCGTTGTGATGAATTTTTTCGCCAACAGGAGAGAGAAATGACGCAGCAGTTTAATCAGTACGGACAACCGGTTGGGGCACCTTTGCCAGATTGGCAGCCGGCGGCGTTACCCGCCCGTCAGCCGTTGCAGGGGCGCAGTTGCCGGCTGGAGCCGCTGGCCACCGGGCTGCACGGCGACGCGCTGTATGCCGCCTTTGCCACCGCAGAGGACGATCGTGACTGGACCTACCTGACCGAGGAGCGGCCGCAGACGCTGGCCGATTTTCATCTGTGGCTGGCCCGCCGGGCGGCGGATAAAACGTTCGTCACCTTTACCGTTATCTGCCAGCAGCGCAACCTGCCGGTGGGGCTGGTCAGCTATTTACGTATCGATGCGGCCAACGGTTCGCTGGAGATTGGCGGCGTGACCTGGTCGCCGCTGATGCAGCGCAGCGTTATCGGTACCGAAGCGCTGTGGCTGCTGCTGGATTACGCCTTCCGGCTGGGCTACCGCCGCTGCGAGTGGAAGTGTGATGCGCTAAATGCCCCTTCGCGTAACGCGGCGCTGCGGCTGGGGTTCACCTACGAGGGCACCTTCCGGCAGATGATGACGCGTAAGGGGCGCTCGCGCGATTCGCAGTGGTACGCGATTATCGACGGTGAGTGGCCCGAGATCGGCCAGGCCATTACCCGTTGGCTGGCCCCGGATAATTTCGATGATGAAGGCCGGCAGCGCCAGCCGCTGGCCGCATTACTGCGAGCGGCTCAGGCGGTAGACGGCGGTGCTGACCGGGCCGCTCTCCAGCACGATCAGTCCGAAATGAATCCCGGTTAACGCAGCCCCGACGCTGACCGCCACCGCCCGGCTGGCACGGTTCTCTTCGGCGGCGAGGATCTCAATCGCCGTCACCTCCGGGCGGCTGAACGCGCGTGCTGCCAGCTGGCGCACCGCCTGACGGGCCACGCCTTTACGCTGTTCACTGCTGGCTACCCAGTAGCCGATCGAGCAGGGTACCGCAGCATCCGGGTGAAAACGTAGCCCGGCCCCGCCCAGCAGGCGGCCATCTTCAGCAAACAGGCCCAGCTCGTCGGATTTTCCCTGACGTCGCTCCAGATGGGTGAGGCTAAACCACTGGAGCGCCTGCTCCTCGGTGAAATCCGCGTGAGCCCACAGCAGCCAGGGTTTCAGCGTATCCAGCGACTGGTTTACCGCGCGGGCGAACGCGGCGGCGTCACTCTCTTCATAGGGCCTGATCACAATATTCATGGTCGCCTCCTGGCAACGATCGGTTTTACAGCGTCTGTTTAACGATAAAAAAATTCTTTGGCGCAGGCAAGGACGGCAGGTTGCGGAAATGATTAAGTTTTTTTCGAAATCAGAGTCTGAAGTGTAATTTTAAGTTTACAGTGTTGTGGTTGGTTGTTTTCGGTTGATTATATTTAACTTTATGTTTTTTATTTATTTTTTGTTTGGCTGGTCATCTTCCTGTTTGTTGGTGGTAATAAATGTGTACGTTCGTTATTTGTGTTTTGTACGCCTTCTGGTACAGTTGCTCTCAACCTCACTTGAGGATCCCTTTTAACCGAATACTCCAGGATGACGATCATGCAAAAAGATGCGCTGAATAACGTTCATATCGCTGACGAACAGGTTCTGATTACGCCGGAAGAGCTGAAAAAGCAGTTCCCGCTGAACAGCGTGCTGGAGCAGCAGATTGCGGCTTCCCGCCAGACCATCTCTGACATTATCAGCGGCAAAGATCACCGCCTGCTGGTGGTGTGCGGGCCCTGCTCGATTCACGATACCGAAGCGGCGCTCGACTATGCCCGTCATCTGAAAACGCTGGCCGATGAGGTGGGCGACCAGCTCTACATTGTGATGCGCGTCTACTTTGAAAAACCGCGTACCACCGTCGGCTGGAAAGGGCTGATTAATGACCCGTACATGGACAACTCGTTCGATATGGAAGCCGGCCTGCACATTGCCCGCCAGCTGCTGCTGAACCTGGTGGAAATGGGCCTGCCGCTGGCCACCGAAGCGCTGGATCCTAACAGCCCGCAGTACCTTGGCGACCTGTTCAGCTGGTCGGCGATCGGTGCGCGTACCACCGAGTCGCAGACCCACCGTGAGATGGCCTCCGGCCTGTCGATGCCGGTTGGTTTCAAAAACGGCACCGACGGCAGCCTGGGGACCGCCATCAACGCCATGCGCGCCGCGGCGATGCCGCACCGTTTTGTCGGCATCAACCAGTCCGGCCAAGTGTGCCTGTTGCAGACCCAGGGCAACCCGGACGGCCATGTGATCCTGCGCGGCGGTAAAACGCCGAACTACGGCCCGAATGACGTGGCGCAGTGTGAAAAAGAGATGCAGCAGGCGGGACTCCGCCCATCCTTGATGATAGATTGCAGTCACGGTAATTCTAATAAGGACTTCCGTCGCCAGTCCGGCGTTGCTGAGTCTGCGGTGGCGCAGATCAAAGACGGCAACCGTTCAATTATGGGCCTGATGCTGGAGAGCCATCTGCACGAAGGTAACCAGTCTTCCGAGCAGCCGCGCAGCGCGATGCGCTACGGCGTTTCCGTCACTGATGCCTGCATCAACTGGGAAACCACCGAGAGCCTGCTGCGGGAGATCCATCAGGATCTGAACGGCGTACTGGCGGCGCGTCTGTCGCACGAGGGTTAATGAAGTATGGTGGCTGAGCTGACCGCACTACGCGATCAAATCGATGAAACGGATAAGGCGCTGCTGGATCTGCTGGCGAAACGGCTGGCGCTGGTAGCGGAAGTGGGTGAGGTGAAAAGCCGCTACGGGCTGCCGATTTACGTCCCCGAGCGTGAGGCCTCCATGCTGGCCTCGCGCCGCAAAGAGGCGGAACAGCTGGGCGTGCCCCCGGATCTGATCGAAGATGTGCTGCGCCGCGTGATGCGCGAGTCGTACACCAGTGAAAACGATAAGGGCTTTAAAACGCTTAATCCGGGACTGCGCTCGGTGGTGATCGTCGGCGGCCGCGGCCAGATGGGGCGGCTGTTTGAAAGAATGCTGACCCTGTCCGGTTACCAGGTCGAGATCCTCGATAAAGAGGACTGGCATCGCGCCGACGCGCTGCTGGCGAATGCCGGTATGGTGATCGTCAGCGTGCCGATCCATCTGACCGAACAGGTGATCGCCGAACTGCCGCCGCTGCCGCAGGACTGCATCCTTGTCGATCTCTGCTCGGTGAAGAACAAACCGCTGCAGGCGATGCTGGCCGCGCACGGCGGTCCTGTACTTGGCCTGCACCCGATGTTTGGCCCGGACAGCGGCAGCCTGGCAAAGCAGGTGGTGGTGTGGTGCGACGGCCGTCAGCCGGAAGCCTATCAGTGGTTCCTGGAGCAGATCCAGGTGTGGGGCGCGCGTCTGCACCGCATCAGCGCGGTGGAGCACGACCAGAATATGGCCTTTATTCAGGCGCTGCGCCACTTTGCCACCTTCGCCTACGGCCTGCATCTGGCCGAGGAGAACGTGCAGCTGGACCAGCTGCTGGCGCTGTCGTCACCGATCTACCGGCTGGAGCTGGCAATGGTCGGGCGTCTGTTTGCCCAGGATCCACAGCTTTACGCTGACATTATCATGTCGTCGGAGAGTAACCTGGCGCTGATCAAACGCTACTACAAGCGGTTTGGCGAAGCGATTGGGCTGCTGGAGCAGGGCGATAAGCAGGCGTTTATCGCCAGCTTCCGCCGCGTGGAGCAGTGGTTTGGTGACCACGCCCAGCGCTTCCAGGCCGAGAGCCGCATCCTGCTGAAGCAGGCTAACGACAGCCGGCCGTAACGCGTAAGACAGAAAAAAGGGCCGCAAGGCCCTTTTTTATTGGCGTGTAACAGGCTTACTGCGGCTCGACCGGCACCACGTTTTCGCTTGGGTAACAGCCCAGCACCTTCAGCGAACGGGTAATCGGTGCCAGCTCGCGCAGCGCCTGCTGTACGGCTTCGGTGCGCAGGTTGCCCTGGAAGTCGATGTAGAACATCTCCTGCCACGGGTTGCCGTTAATCGGCCGCGACTCCAGCTTGCTCATGGTCAGATTATGCTGACGCAGCACCAGCAGCGCCTCTACCAGCGCACCCGCCTGCTGGCCGGTGGCCATAATCAGCGTGGTTTTGGCCGGTACCTGTAGCGACACGTCAATCGGCTTGCGCGCCAGCACGATAAAGCGGGTGATGTTCTGCCGCTGGTTCGCCAGGTTACGCTCCAGCACCTGCAGGCCGTACAGCTCGCCGCCGGCCTCGCTGCCCAGCGCGGCCACCTTGGGTGAATTCATCGCGGCAACCTTCTCCATCGCCGCGGCGGTGCTTTCGGTGTACTCAATTTTCCACTGCGGGAAACGATTGATGAAGTGGCTGCACTGCTGGAACGGCTGCGGATGGCTGTACACCGTCTCAATCTGCTGCAGGTCGGTTTGGCCTGAGACCAGCACGCAGTGATCGATCGGCATGGTGATTTCACCGACGATCGACAGGCTGGTCTGTTGCAGCAGATCATACACGTCGGTAATCGAGCCGGAGGTGGTATTCTCCACCGGCAGCACCGCATATTCGGCCTGTCCGGTCTCTACCTGGTTAAAGATCTCGTGGAACTTGGCACAGCCGATCTCAATAACGTTATCGAAGTGGCGGGCGGCGTAGTGGCGTGACGCCAGGTGCGAGTAAGAGCCTTTTGGCCCCAGGAAGGCGACGCGCGCCGAGCTGGCGTTAGTGTTGTTCAGCTGTTTCTGCAACAGAGCCTGCTGGGTCAGCACCGAGTCTTCAATAATCAGCTGGAACAGGCGGGTGATAAAGTGGGCGTCCAGCTGGTGAGTCTTACCCAGCGCGATCAGTCGCTCCAGCAGGTCGCGTTCGCGGTCGATATCGCGGATAGGCTTATGGGTAGCCATTTTTGCTCTGGCGACGTCGACCGCCAGTTCACGACGCTGGGCCAGCAGCGTCAGCAGTTGTTCGTCGAGTGCGCTGATTTTTCCACGCAGGGCAAGCAGGGGATTCTCGGTGGTCATAAGTGCTACCTGTCAGATGTCGCTAAAAAAAAAGCCTCCCGGTTGGGAGGCTTTGTTGTTCGTCTTCGCATTCATTCTCACACGACGAATTGCCTCCCGGTCATGGGAAGGTAAAAAAGAATGCGAAGAAAAACGGGATACGGTGCATGTTGCTGTCCATAAGGTCTGAGGGGATTAAAGTAACCGCTGTAATTTCATTCTGTCAATAAAAAACGCGCCCGGCGGGCGCGTTATCTCTGGGTGGGGATTACTCTTCGTCAACCACGCTGAGGTCTTTAACACTGGCGGCGGCGCGGCGGGCTTCACCTTTATGCTGAACTTTGTTCAGCTGACGCTCTAGTTTGCCGATCAACTCGTTAATTGCCGCATACATGTCTTCATGCTTAGCGGTGGCGACCAGCGGGCCATTTGGCGTATTGATGGTGGCATCGGCAACGAATTCTTTCGGCTCCTTCGACAGAACGATGTGCGGATTAATCAGGTGGGTTTGCCACTTTTCGAGCTTACTCAGACGGTCTTCGACATGCTGGCGGATGGCCGCCGTGATTTCCATTTGCTTGCTGGTAATGTTCAGAACCATAGTGTTACCTCTCTGTCATTTCCGTCTTGGTGGATCCAGCATAGCGCGATTTACGCGGAAAGGTGTGATCTAAATCACGATTTTTTGTCACTTTTTGTCAAAGAAGGAAAATCTGTGAGAAGGGCAGAGAAACCCTCCTGCAGGCCTTGCAGCCGGGGATATTCGGTGGCATTGTTGATAAGTTAACTTGCGGGGAAACGGGTGAAAATGCCTGTTTTTACAGCAAAAAAAGCAGCCTGTTACGGCTGCTTTTTTATTGTGTCACCGATCAGGCCTGGTTAGCGGCGATGATTTTGGCGACGCGCTCGGCTTCAGCGTTCAGCTGCAGCTGGCGATAAGCGTTTTCCATCAGCGGCAGCGCCGTGCGGGTGGCATCGGTATCGGAATAATCCTTCAGCATTTGCTCTACACGGTTAACCACAGCGACATAGGCACCGCGTTTGGTGTAGAATTCAGCAACGGACAATTCGTACTTCGCCAGGCGCTCCTTCAGGAACACCAGGCGCTTGCGGGCATCGGTCGCGTACTGGCTGTTCGGATAGGCGTGCAGCAGCTGTGAGAAGTCCTTAAACGCGTCACGTGCATGGCTCGGATCGCGGTCAGAACGGTCGATACCAAAGAAGCCCTGCAGGGCGCTGTCATCCAGAGCCATATCCGTCAGACCACGCATATAGATGACGTAATCGATATTCGGATGGGTCGGGTTCAGACGCATAAAGCGGTCGATGGCAGCCTGCGCCAGCGGTAAATCGGCATTTTTGTAGTAAGCGTAGATCAGATCCAGCTGAACCTGTTGGGAGTACGGCCCGAATGGATAGCGGTTATCAAGCGCTTCCAGTTGCGTTATGGCTCCTTTAAAGTTACCGTCCTGCAGTTTTTGCTGAGCCGTGGCATAAATCTCAGCAGGCGGGCTGTCAGGCACCACGTCCTTGGAGCCGGAACATCCAGCTAATGCCAGGCTCAACGTGGCTGCAGCCACCAGATATTTCATACGCATCATGACGATTTGATTATCCTCAGAGTGTTATTCAGGAAAGCTGTCCGTTTAGCTCCCGATAGTGACCAGGTACAATAGCACATTATATTAAACGGCATCGCCGTGAAAACCCAACGTTAACGAAGAAGCTGTATATGGCACAACTAGTAAAACTCAACGCAACGGTATCCGAATCGCAACTCGGACAACGCTTAGATCAGTCTTTGGCTGAATTGTTCCCTGATTATTCACGATCTCGCATAAAAGAGTGGATCCTTGACCGTCGCGTCACTATGAACGGTCAAATTGTCGACAAACCTAAGGAAAAAGTGCTCGGCGGTGAGCAAATTACCATCGATGCCGAGATTGAAGAGGAAGCCCGCTGGGAAGCGCAGGATATCCCACTGACTATCGTCTATGAAGATGACGACATTCTGGTGATCAATAAGCCACGCGATCTGGTGGTTCACCCGGGTGCCGGTAACCCGGATGGCACCGTGCTGAATGCGCTGCTGCACCACTTCCCGGCGATTGCCGATGTACCGCGTGCGGGCATCGTGCACCGCCTGGATAAAGACACCACCGGGCTGATGGTGGTGGCAAAAACCGTTCCGGCGCAGACCCACCTGGTGGATTCCCTGCAGCGGCGTGAAATTACCCGTGAGTACGAAGCGGTGGCCATCGGCCGTATGACCGCCGGCGGCACGGTGGATCAGCCGATCAGCCGTCACTCAACCAAGCGCACCCATATGGCGGTGCATCCGATGGGCAAGCCGGCGACCACCCACTACCGTATCATGGAACATTTCCGTGCGCACACCCGCCTGCGTCTGCGTCTGGAAACCGGCCGTACCCACCAGATCCGCGTCCATATGTCGCACATCAGCCATCCGCTGGTCGGTGACCCGCTGTACGGCGGTCGTCCTCGCCCGCCTAAAGGGGCATCCGAAGCGTTCATCAGCACCCTGCGTGGTTTTGACCGTCAGGCACTGCATGCGACCATGCTGCGTCTCTATCATCCGATTACCGGAATTGAGATGGAGTGGCACGCGCCGCTGCCGCAGGATATGGTCGACCTGATCGCCGCGCTGAAGGCCGATACCGAAGAGTTCAAAGAGCAGCTGGACTGGTAATGGGTCTGATTACCCCGCAATGGACGGTGCCGGCCAACGTACGCGCCGGCAGCAGCACCCGCAGCGGGGGCGTCAGCACGGCGCCCTGGGACAGTCTGAATCTTGGTGCCCACGTCGGTGATGACGGGCAGCGGGTGCAGGAGAATCGTCAGCGGCTGCTGCAGCTGGCGGAACTGCCCGCGATGCCGGTCTGGCTGGAGCAGGTCCACGGTATCGAGGTACTGCGGCTTAACGGGGAGATGCCAGCGGCGGTGCGAGCCGATGCGGTGTGGACCCGGCAGCCGGGCGTGGTCTGCGCGGTGATGACCGCCGACTGCCTGCCGGTACTGTTCTGTTCTCAGGACGGCCAGCAGGTGGCGGCGGCGCATGCCGGCTGGCGTGGCCTGTGTGCCGGGATACTGGAAGCCACTCTGGCGGCGTTTTCCGTTCCGCCGTCAGAGATTAGCTGCTGGCTCGGACCGGCGATCGGCCCGACCGCGTTTGAGGTCGGTGCCGAGGTGCGGGAGGCATTTGTCAGCCAGCATGCTGAAGCCGATGCGGCATTCCGTCCGCAGGGTGAAAAGTTCACCGCCGATCTCTGGCTGCTGGCAAAACAGCGCCTGCAAGGTGCCGGCGTGGCGCAAGTTTTCGGCGGGGGTGACTGCACTTTTAACCAGCATGAGCAATTTTTCTCCTTCCGACGCGATGGAATCACCGGCCGTATGGCAAGTTTCATCTGGCTGAGTTAACCTAGCGCCACAAGACGGTCCGGAATGATGTTTTTTTCTCCAAAAACTCAGGTCAGATACCTTGAAAATTTGAGGGATGACCTCATCTAATCTCCAGTAGCAATCTGACCTGAAAGGGGGAAATGATGCGTCTGGATCGTCTTACTAACAAATTCCAGTTGGCTCTTGCCGACGCCCAGTCTCTGGCCCTTGGCCGCGATAACCAATTTATTGAACCTCTGCACCTGATGAGCGCCCTGCTTAGCCAGGAAGGCGGATCGGTTCGTCCTCTCCTGACCGCCGCCGGCGTTAACGTGGCCGAACTGCGTAACGGCATTGAACAGGCTCTTAGCCGTCTGCCGCAGGTCGAAGGCACCGACGGCGATGTGCAGCCCTCTGCCGATCTCGGCCGGGTACTTAACCTGTGCGACAAGCTGGCGCAAAAGCGCGGCGACAACTTTATCTCCTCCGAACTGTTTGTGCTGGCGGCGCTGGAATCGCGCGGTTCGCTGGCGGACTTACTGAAATCGGCTGGGGTGACCAGCGAGAAACTGACAAAAGCGATTGAGCAGATGCGCGGAGGCGACAGCGTGAACGACCAGGGTGCCGAAGACCAGCGTCAGGCATTGAAGAAATACACCATCGATCTCACCGAACGGGCGGAGCTGGGTAAGCTTGACCCGGTGATCGGCCGTGATGAAGAGATCCGCCGCACCATTCAGGTGCTGCAGCGCCGTACCAAGAATAACCCGGTGCTGATCGGTGAACCCGGCGTGGGTAAGACCGCGATCGTTGAAGGGCTGGCGCAGCGCATTATCAACGGCGAAGTGCCGGAGGGGCTGAAGGGCCGCCGCGTACTGGCGCTGGATATGGGTGCACTGGTGGCCGGGGCGAAATACCGCGGTGAATTCGAGGAGCGTCTGAAAGGCGTCCTCAACGATCTGTCGAAGCAGGAAGGCAACGTCATTCTGTTTATCGATGAGCTGCACACTATGGTCGGTGCCGGTAAGGCAGACGGCGCGATGGATGCCGGTAATATGCTGAAGCCGGCGCTGGCTCGCGGTGAGCTGCACTGCGTTGGTGCCACCACGCTGGATGAGTATCGTCAGTATATAGAGAAGGACGCCGCGCTGGAGCGTCGCTTCCAGAAGGTGTTTGTCGCCGAGCCGACGGTGGAAGACACCATTGCCATCCTGCGCGGCCTGAAGGAGCGCTATGAGCTGCATCACCATGTGCAGATCACCGACCCGGCCATCGTCGCGGCGGCCACGCTGTCGCACCGCTATATTGCCGATCGCAAACTGCCGGATAAGGCGATCGACCTGATCGACGAAGCGGCATCCAGCATCCGTATGCAGATTGACTCGAAGCCGGAATCGCTCGATCGCCTGGAGCGGCGGATTATCCAGCTTAAGCTGGAGCAGCAGGCGCTGAAGAAAGAGTCTGATGATGCCAGCATCAAACGTCTGGAGATGCTGGAGAACGAACTCGGCCAGAAAGAGCGTGAATACTCTGAGCTGGAAGAAGAGTGGAAGGCGGAAAAAGCCTCGCTCTCCGGTACCCAGCATATTAAAGCCGAACTGGAGCAGGCGAAGCTGACCATGGAGCAGGCGCGTCGCCAGGGTGACCTGGCTCAGATGTCCGAGCTGCAGTACGGCAAGATCCCGGATCTGGAAAAACAGCTGGCGGCGGCAACCCAGGCCGAAGGCAAAACCATGCGTCTGCTGCGTAACCGCGTCACCGACGTTGAGATTGCCGACGTACTGGCGCGCTGGACCGGTATTCCGGTAGCGCGGATGATGGAAGGCGAGCGCGATAAGCTGCTGCGGATGGAGCAGGAACTGCATAAGCGGGTGATTGGTCAGAACGAAGCGGTGGAAGCGGTCTCTAATGCGATTCGCCGCAGCCGCGCTGGCCTGGCCGATCCCAACCGGCCGATCGGTTCGTTCCTGTTCCTCGGCCCGACCGGGGTGGGGAAAACCGAACTCTGTAAGGCGCTGGCTAACTTTATGTTCGACAGCGACGAAGCGATGGTACGCATCGACATGTCCGAGTTTATGGAAAAACATTCGGTGTCGCGGCTGGTGGGGGCACCTCCGGGGTATGTCGGTTATGAGGAGGGCGGTTATCTGACCGAAGCCGTTCGCCGCCGCCCTTACTCCGTCATTCTGTTAGATGAAGTAGAGAAGGCACACCCGGACGTGTTCAATATCCTGCTGCAGGTGCTGGACGATGGCCGCCTTACCGACGGTCAGGGGCGCACGGTGGACTTCCGTAACACCGTGGTGATCATGACCTCGAACCTCGGTTCCGATCTGATTCAGGAGCGCTTCGGTGCGCTGAGCTACGGTGAAATGAAGGAACTGGTGATGTCGGTGGTCAGCCACAGCTTCCGACCGGAGTTTATCAACCGTATTGACGAGCTGGTGGTGTTCCATCCGCTGGGTGAAAACCATATTGCCTCGATTGCCCGTATTCAGCTTGGCCGCCTGTATCAGCGCCTGGAAGAACGCGGCTTTGAGTTGCAGATCTCCGATCAGGCGTTGCAGCTGTTGGGCGAGAACGGCTTCGACCCGGTGTACGGTGCAAGGCCGCTGAAACGGGCTATCCAGCAGCAAATTGAGAATCCGCTGGCGCAGCAGATCCTTTCCGGGGCGCTGGTTCCGGGAAAAACCATCCGGATGGATATTAAAGACGGCGTAATCGTGGCGCATCAGTAAGGTTAGTCGAGTAGCAAAAATGGGCCTCTGGCCCATTTTTGTTGAATAAAGCAGCAAAAGAGCGCGTTAATCAGCCTTTCTGGTGGAAAAGTAAACGTTTGAAAAGTTTTTTGCAATTAGCCCTTGTCAGCCCCCAGAAAATCCCTATACTGCGCCTCCACTGACACGGAACAACGGCTTACGAGTCACCGGGTCAGGAGCTTCAGG
>NZ_JRZZ01000042.1:1694-28188 GCF_002865965.1 Erwinia sp. B116 | reverse complement strand
GAGCTGCGCAGCGACAGCTGGGGCACGCTGCGGGCGGAGAAAGGACTGTTTATCACCGCCGACGGCCAGCCGAACGCGCAGGGTGAGCAGCGGGAGATGCAGGCGGCGATTAGCCTGCTGAAGGGCGCGCAGGCACAGATGCAGGGGATATCCAATGATGCGCAGGCCGCCAGCGGCAGTCCGGCCAGCCTGCAGGCGCAGATAGCGCTGCTGGAGCAGCGTCTGAATGAACTGAAGCAGTCGGTTATCCTGATGAGCGCCCCGGATGGCATGGCGCTGGTGAGCGGGAACAGTCTGCAGCTGACGGCGGACGAAAACCTGACGGCTACCGCCGGAAAGCACGCGGACATCAGTGTGGTGAAAAACCTGTTTATCGGGGTGGGCCAGGCGCTGAGCGTGTTCGTCAGGAAGATGGGGATCAGGCTTACCGCCAACCAGGGCCCGGTACAGATACAGGCGCAGAACGACCTGCTGGCGCTGCTGGCGCGCAAAGAGATCGGCATTATCAGTACGGAAGATGAAATAAAAATCATCGCGAAAAAGAGAATCACGCTGAACGGCGGCGGAAGCTACATCACTATTGACGCCAACGCCATCGAGTCCGCCACGCTCGGGGATCACCGCGTCCGGGCGGGGCACTATGAGCGGCAGCAGAGGCACAGTGTAAATGAGCCGCTGCACGAACTGCCTGAGAAAGCGAAAGATCCCTCTCTGAAATTCTCCGTTTCATAACAAAGGAGTGTACCCATGTTAATCAGCCCACCATTTTTGCGCACAAAAAGTGATTCAGAAACGGATGAAGCGTGGATTGAGCGCATGATGCCGGTCGATCCCCGGCGCGGCTATCCGCTGAACGCGCACCGCTCCTGGCATGGCGGTATCCATCTCCGGCATGCGGATTCGGGAAGCCGGCCTGAGATGCTGCGCGCGATTGCCGACGGCCGGATCGTCTCATTCCGCCATTCTGATATCGCAAAACGCCAGCATCCGCCGCTGAATTACAACGGCAAAACCGACAACGGCTACGTGCTGATCAGGCACGTGGCCGAAACCGGCAGCCAGCCGGAGGATAAAATCACCTGGTACTCTCTGTATATGCATATCAAGGATCTTGCTCCGTCGGTGGCCGCCGGCCAGCGGGTGAAACGCAAATCCCCGCTGGGCACGGTGGGCATGGTGGATGACAGGAGTGGCGTGCACTTCCAGATATTCTGCGACGACGGGAACATTGCCCGGATAACCGGGCGCACAACTCCGGAGCTGGATCTGAGCAAAAATGGCCGCACCACCGCCTGTTACGGCGATATGCACTTTTACATTCCGGCCGGAACGCCGGTTTACGGCGCGGTGCCGGGGCAAAGCAGCGATGAACCGTTGAGGACGACAGCGGCTGATTTGTTCGTCTCAATGACCCTGGGCGGCGGCCACTGCATCATGAAAACCCGCAGGCAGAACGTTATCGACCCGCTTCAGTACGACGAGGTGGGCGACGCGCTGACCGACGCAGACGGGGCGGAATATGAATACGGCCTGTACAAAAATGCGCTCAAGCTTTATCCCGGCAGCCCGAGCGCCGGTTATGAGCTGCTGCGCTTTGGCCGGGTGATCAACACCCGGTATGAAACGCTGTCTCCGGCGGATGCGCCGCTTTGGCGAACCATCAATACGCCGGAGGGAAAAGGCATCGTCAACCTGGCGGCGGAAAGCATAAAGAAATACAGCGATGCGGATTTTCCGCACTGGACGGGCTGGAGACTGGTGGATGACGACGAGGACAGCAACAGCCAGTGCAACTCGCCGACGATACTGGGTTCCGGCCGTATGGATCTGAGCCGCACGATCTGCCATTTCCCGCTGGAGTGGGATACCGACACGGTGGAGAGCCGCTACGGCTGGCTGAAGCAGCCCAACGCCGTGCTGGAAGAGCCGATGAGCCGGCAGGACTGGGGCTCACTGGTGGCGCTGGCGAAAGCACTGGCGCTGGAGAACTGCGCAGAGATACCAACGGGCCGGGTCTGGCATTTTGACCCGAGGCGGTTTATCGCACATTTCAGGAAATGTGGATGGCTGGAGTGTGAGGTGATTGAGAGAATAATGACGTCGACTACAAGTGTCAGGCGCGAAGATGAAATCAAAAAAATAAAACATAAGTCGGAAGAATATCTTTTTTCAATAAATGTAGTCATGAGAAAGTACAACATTACCGGCTTCAACAGAGCAAGCCATTTCCTGGGGCAGGGGGCTGTCGAGTCAGGTTATTTATGCTCTATGCAGGAAAACAGTCAGATACAGCTTACAGAAAATGGGAGGCACTTTGGTGGAGATACCATAGATGACTCTAAAAAAAATGAATTAAATGAACTCGGTCACTGGTATGGTGCGATAGCTTCCGAAATGGATGTCTATTTCTCTGGTGATAAATATAATCGAAGCGGGGGTTTTATAGCCAGTTCCTACAGCTGGCGCAATGGTAACTGCGGAGATGTGGATGCGCAGAAGTTTCGCGGGCGTGGGTTTAAAATGCTTACCGGGCTGGATACCTACTCCAGCTACTGGGTATACCGAGGATGGTTATCAAAAAGCAGTTTTGATTCCTCATGGTGGACAGATCCTCAGTACCGGAGAAAAAACATTCACGGGATGGTTAAAAGGCCCCCTCAGATAGATGATCCACAAAAAGTGACGGAAAACCCCTATAACTGCATTGATACCGGTGCGTTTTATATCGTGTGCTTCAAAAATAAAACATTAAAAGTGATGGATTCTGATCAAGTTACGTCGCGGGATGATAACGACGTTGTTGATAGTGTTACCAGAGCAATTAATGGAGGTGCCATTGGTATTAAAGACAGGAAAAAAACCACCAAGACTGCTAAGGAGATTCTCAGTGATGAAGTGTAAATCGTTACTTTCCACTCTGCTTTTTATATCCTACTCTGCCAGTGCTAATAATGTCATTCATTATAGTAATTTCATGATGTATATGGATAAAAAAGAACGCTCCATCATCCATGTTGTTAATGATAACGGGAGGGGGGATTTCTTATGTAAAATAAAAAACTGGGAAGACAGATTTAATACCGGAGGGTATATAGATATTACCAACGATGAAAAAGGGTTGCTTATCTACCCAACTAATAAATACTTGTCAATCGATGAGCTTATTCGATGTTCTGAAGATGGTATAGAACTTCATAAAATACCGCAGTCTGATGATAAGCTGGATACCATTGTCGATATAAATTTCGATAAAAGACTGGTTCTGTTAGTTGCACTGAATGATGTAAGGGTTTTATCGTATACAGCTATAGTTTCTAACTTTGGCAGTAATAAAAACTTACTATCAGGCCCGGGTTTTTTTAGTGGAAAAAATAGCGATATTCCTTTTGGTGTAGGCGATAACCAGTATGGTGGTAAAATTTCATTAGATGGCAAGTATGTTTCTCCTGTTTATCTCAGTTGTTTTGTAGATTCATTTCCCGGACTCTGGGATATCAGGAAAAACAAAAGGGTAGTCTTTGATGCTTCACTCGGAGACGATGAGATTAAGAATAGATGTCAGAAGCTATTCGACGGTAAAGCCACGCTTGAAGAATTAGGTGGGAAACTTATTCGTCCCAAAAAGTAGCCTGTTTTTTTAAACCGGCGTGATGTGGTGTACCGATCTTTGATGCAGGGGAAATGTCATTTTAATGCTTTAACGTGACAGCAAAAATCTGCTGAACCTCGGTCAGGTGGTGGTCAGTGAAAGGCACAAGTGTGGTAAGGGTTTGAGCTGCGCAGCCACAGTCGGGGCGCGATACGTGCAGAGAAGGCGCTGCTGGCGCGCAAAGAGTCGGCATTATCAGCACGGAAGATGAAATAAAAATCATCGCGAGAAAGAGAATCACGCTGAACGGCGGCGGAAGCTACATCAATATCTTTTCCTTGGCAACTACCTTTTCGTAAGAAGGATAAGCCAGTTCTCCCTGAGCAGATAGCTGCCCCTCATGTTGTTATCGTTAACAGCTTTGAGTGATTTTTAGTCAATAAAAAAGAGAGATAAAAATGGAGCTGGCATCTCTTACCATAAAAAAAGCAGCCCTTAACAGGCTGCTTTTTTAAACGTTTTGGTCGGCACGGAGAGATTCGAACTCTCGACCCCCGCCACCCCATGACGGTGCGCTACCAGGCTGCGCTACGTGCCGAAATCTGCCCCTCATATTACTCAACCGTTCTGCGAAATCAAGGGGCTAAATCGTTGACTGGCTTATATTTAGTCAGTCAGTTGGCGATAAAGCGCTTTTCGTCCGTTAACACCTGCAGCAGCAGGGTCAGCTGCGGCTTATGGTCTTTTAACGGTTCGCCGGCGCGGTTCCACGCCGCATAGCCGCCGTTGTTGTCCAGCAGCAGGGTTTCCTGCGGCGTGGTCACCACCAACTGGTGGCCGTTGCTGCTGGCCACCCAGTCGTGGCGGCGGCGCGCGGCGAACAGGTCTTCACCCTGGCTGTAGTCGGACACCGCGGTATTCACGTGCAGCAGGCGCTGCATCAGCGTGGCCATAATATCCTGATGCTCGGTCAGCCGGGTGACGGTCTGCGCCGGAGTATCCGGCCAGTGCACCACCAGCGGCACCTGCCGGGTGGCGCGGTTGCCCGGGTTGGCTTCGCCGTCCAGCACCACGCCGTGGCGGGCGGTGATCACCACCACGGTATTGGCCAGCAGGCCCTTCTGTTCCAGGGTGGTCAGCACCGCCTGAATCTGCTGATCGACAGCCGTCGCCCCGCGCGCGTAGCGGCGCTCCTGCTGCTTATCGTTCTCTGCTCCCTCCGGTGTGGAGAAGGAGAGATAAGAGAACCACGGCGCGCTGTTTTTCGCCTGGCCTTCCAGCCAGTTCTGCCACTGGCGGGTGGTATCCGCATTAGGCTGCGCGCCGCCAGCCGGCAGCGAGAAGTCGGTCAGCAGCGCCTGACGATACAGCGGCGAGGTAAAGCCGTCGCTGGCAAACAGGCCAAACTGGTAGCCCTGGTGGCCGAGCGCGCTGACCAGCGTTGACGACATGCGCGTCGAGAGTACGCCGTCCATATAGCTGGGGGAGATGCCGTAGAACAAGCCGAACAGCCCGGCGTCATCGTTGCTGCCGGAGCTGAAGTGCTGGCTGAAACGCACGTTGTTTTCGGCAAAGCGCGTCAGGTTCGGCAGCGCGCTGGCCATGGTGGCGTCGTTCAGGCCATCAACGGTGATCAGCAGCAGGTTGTTGCCGCTGCCCTTGTCGCTGTAGGTGATCTCGCTGAGCGGGTAGGCCACCGACAGCGCTTCCGGATTACCCTGCTGCACCAGCCGGCGCTGATACTCCTGCGCGTCCAGCAGGCCGTGTTTTTCGAGGAACCGGCGGGCGGTCATCGGGTACGACAGCGGCAGGTTAGAACGCTGCATGGTAATCGGGCGGTAGAAGTTGGCGTCCGCCCAGATATACATCAGGTGGCTGGCAAAGAAGGCGGTGATAAACACCCCGGCCAGCGGCTTGCCGAAGCTGCGGCGGTTGAGGCTGCGCAGTTTCTGCCAGCTCCAGGTGGCAAACAGCATCTCCACCAGGAAGATCACCGGCACGCTGATAAACATCAGCTGCCAGTCGCGCGCCAGCTCGCTCTGGTCGGGGTTGACCACCAGCTCCCACACCACCGGGTTAAGGTGCAGGTGGAAGCGCTCAAACACCGCACTGTCGACCAGCAGCAGCGTCAGGCCGGCGGTGGCAAAAATCGCCGACAGGAAGCGCAGCAGCCGCTGTGACATCACCACAAAGGTCAGCGGGAAGATAACCAGCAGATAGGCGGCAAAGACGATAAAGCTGAAATGGCCGATCCAGCTGGTGAACGCATAGATGCGCCCGGCCAGCGAGGCCGGCCAGTCGGCAACAAACAGATAGCGGCTGCCGAGAATAAAGGCAACGATGATGTTAAACAGGGCGAACCAGTGCCCCCAGCCGATCATCTGGGAGACTTTTTCACGGTAGCGCTGCTGGTTTGTTACCATATCAGGATCAGCGTCGTCTTATCAGTGGGCTTTATCGTCACGCACCGAGGACTTAAGCGCCTCGGCAAACGAGTTGGCCAGGGTTTGGCGTAGCGCAGGCGCAACGCTGGTGTTGATCAGGTTAGTGACCATGTTTCCCAGCACCATCAGGGAAAGATCGGTAGGGGTCTGGTCTTTCTCCAGTACCTGTACCATTTCTGCGAGGAGTTGTTCCACGCGTTCGTCGCTGTAACGGGATGATTGTGGCATAGCGTCAATTTTACTAAGAAGGAAAAGGCGGTATCTTAGCGTAACAGCGGGTTTTTTTCTGCTTTTTTATCGTCAGCGACAGGTAATGTTGTGGTGGTTGATTGTAATCGCGCGGGATGGTTGAATACGCGCCCTTGCCTACAGGAGAGTTTCCCATGAGTGTCGATATCGACCAGATTGCCCTTCATCAGCTGATCAAACGCGATGAACAGACCCTTGAACTGGTGCTGCGCGACACGCTGCTGCCGTCCACCGCCGCCGTCAGCGAGATGATGGACGAGCTGCACCGGGTCTACAGCGCCAAGAGCAAAGCCTACGGCCTGTTTAATGAAGAGAGCGAGCTGGCCGATGCGCTGCGCAACTGCCGTAAGGGCGAGGACGATTTTCTCGCCTTCAGCCGCGCCGCCAGCGCCCGCCTGCGCGATGAGCTGGGGAAATACCCGTTTGCCGAAGGCGGCGTGGTGCTGTTTGGCCACTACCGCTATCTGGCGGTGGAGTACCTGCTGATTGCGGTGCTGAGCAGCCAGAACAGCATGCGCGTCAACGAAGAGCTGGACATCAGCAGCACCGCCTATCTGGATATCAGCCATGCCGATATCGTGGCGCGCGTCGATCTCACCGAGTGGGAAACCAATCCGCAGTCGACCCGTTATCTGACCTTCCTGCGCGGCCGCGTCGGGCGCAAGGTGGCCGATTTCTTTATGGATTTCCTCGGGGCCAGCGTCGGGCTGGATACCAAAGCGCAGAACCGCGGCCTGCTGCAGGCGGTCGATGACTACTGCGCCGAGGTCAGCCTGGATAAGAACGAGCGGCAGAACTACCGTCAGCAGGTCCACAGCTACTGTAACGAGCAGCTGAAGGCGGGGGAGGAGATCGAACTGCAGGGGCTGTCCGACGAGCTGCCGCCGTGGGGGGAGAAGAGCTTCCAGACCTTTACCGCCGAGCAGGGCTACGAGCTGGAGGAGACTTTCCCCGCCGATCGCAGCACCCTGCGCCAGCTGACCAAATTTGCCGGCAGCGGCGGCGGACTGACGCTGAACTTTGACGCGATGCTGTTAGGCGAGCGTATCTTCTGGGACCCGGCTACCGATACCCTGACCATCAAAGGCACGCCGCCGAACCTGCGCGACCAGCTGCAGCGCCGCTCCAGCGGTAAATAATCTGCCTTATCCGCTCAGGCCGTGCCGAACAGGTGCGCGGTCTGAGCGGCGCTGAACGGTAAGCCAGTGAGCAGCCGGCAAAAAAAAACGCCGCAGAGCGGCGTTTCTTTTACATCAGTTTCGGTCAGGCGATTAAGCGCGAACGAAGTCGATGTGGTGCAGTTTTGGCTTGAACGGGTGACGCTGAACAGCCTGCACTTTTACTTTAACTTCTTTGCCATCAACAACCAGAGTCAGCACTTCTTCGTAGAAACCCGGCTTAGCCTGGGTGTTCATTACGGAGTCGTGGTCCAGTTCGATAGCAACAGCTGCTTCGTTACCGCCGTAGATGATAGCCGGGAACTTGTTAGCAACACGCAGACGGCGGCTCGCACCCTTACCCTGCTCTTTACGTACTTCAGCATTGATAGTGAACATTTTAAAATCTCTTTAAGTTTTGTTCCTGCTAAAGGCGACCCATCAGCAGGTTGATTGTTCAACTTTCGCCGGGAAATCCCGGTAAAAGCGGGCGGCATTATAGCCGCATAGCCGCGAGATAACAACCGCAAAGCCGCCTTAATACCCTGTACTGACGGGATATCTGCGGCGCGGTGGGTGAGGGTTGCCTGTTGCTGCGCTCACTGGCTGACATCACGCCGGTCGCTTTAACGCAACTCATTCGCACGGCGATAGCGCCCCTGATAGTCGAACACCTTTTCGCGCACCTGCCAGAAGTGGCGCTGTTTGCGCGCCACCACAAAGTCCGGGTGGCGCAGCAGCGGCGCAAGCGCAACGATATCCGACGCCGTCTGCCAGCCGAGCGGTACCCCCGGCGCGCGCTGGTGCGGACGCAGAAACAGCTGTTCGAAGGCGGTACGCTGCGCCGGGCTTTTCAGCCGGAAGCGTTCGCTGACCTCGGTGGCCTCTTCGTCAAAGTAGCGCGCCTTCAGCCACTCGCCGTGCTCGTCGCGTCCGGCTTCAAGCTGCATCGCCGCACAGCGCAGCACCAGCGCGTCCTTCAGCTTCAGCGCCGCCTTCAGCATATCGTCCGGGTCAACCAGCACCGCGTCGCACTCGCGACAGCGGCGGGCGGCGATGTCGTTCTCCGCGTTGCAGTGCGGGCAGTTTTTGAAACGGAAGCGGTAGTCGCACTGTTCGCGGTGGCCGTCATCATCCTCCAGCACTCCCTGACAGCGGCGGCCGAAGTGCTCAATAATCGTACCGTCTGTGGTGGTTTTGCCCCAGAAGGTGTTGGCGAAACCGCAGCCGGGGCAGAACACCTGCACCGGCTGGTTGTCGCTTTTGCCCTTGGGCGCGCCGACCTCCGGGGTAAACAGGTCGTGCGGATTGCCGGCGTAGTCGAGGATCAGGCAGTCCTGCTTGCCGGGGCTTAAGCGCAGGCCGCGGCCGACGATCTGCTGATAGAGGCTGACCGACTCGGTAGGGCGCAGGATAGCGATCAGGTCGACGTGCGGCGCGTCAAAGCCGGTGGTCAGCACCGCCACGTTGACCAGGTAGCGCAGCTCGCGCGCCTTAAAGGCGCTAATCAGCGCATCGCGCTCCGGCCCCGGGGTTCCTGCGCTGATCAGCGCTTTACTCTCCGGCAGCAGGCCGAGCACCTCGCGGGCGTGCTCCACGGTGGCGGCGAAGATCATCACCCCCTGGCGCTGCTGGGCGAATTCGACGATCTGCGCAATGATGTGCGGCGTGATGCGCTGCTGCTGCTTCAGTTCGCGGTTGAGGTCGGCTTCGCTGAACAGGCCGTTCTCCTGCGCCTGCAGGCGGCTGAAGTCGTACTGCACCACCGGCATGTCCAGCCGCTCCGGCGGTACCAGGAAGCCGTGTTTAATCATATAGCGCAGCGGCAGCTCGTAGATGCAGTCGCGGAACAGCGCCTGCTCGCTGCCGCGCACCATGCCGTGATAGTGAAACTGGTAGATCCAGCCTTTGCCCAGCCGGTAGGGGGTGGCGGTCAGCCCCAGCAGGCGCAGCTGCGGGTTGCGCGCTCTGAGATGGCCGAGGATCTGCTGGTACTGGCTGTCGTCGGCGTCGCTGATGCGGTGGCACTCGTCGACGATCAGCAGTGAAAATTCGGCGTCAAACGCGGCCAGGTTGCGCGCCACCGACTGCACGCTGCCAAACACCACTTTCGCCTGGCTCTCTTTGCGCTGCAGGCCGGCGGCGAAAATATCCGCCTGCAGGCCGTAGGCCTGATATTTCGCGTGGTTCTGCGCCACCAGCTCTTTGACGTGGGCCAGCACCAGCACCCGGCCGCGCGCCACGCGGGCCAGCTCGGCGATCACCAGGCTTTTACCGGCCCCGGTAGGCAGCACGATGACCGCCGGCTCGGCCGAGCGGCGGAAGTAGGCGATGGTGGCATCCACCGCCTCCTGTTGATAGGGGCGTAACGTAAAAGACATGAACACTCAATTTGCGCAGGTTTGGCCTATTATGCCACGAATCCACACAGAGGGCAGGTTACCCCCTGTGCCTGAGCGGCGAGTCAGGCTATACTGTTGTTTCCCCGGATAAGCAGAACGCTTACACCTCATCAGACGATATTCGTCCGGTTCAGATTCCAATAACAGGCAGTGCAGAGTTAATGCGACTTGATAAATTTATTTCCCAGCAGCTGGAAGTCAGCCGCGCTATCGCCGCGCGACTGATCCGCGCCAGCAGCGTCACCATTGACGGTGAAGTGGTACGCGACAGCGCGTTTAAAGTACCTGCAGACAGTGAAGTAGCCTATGACGGCAATCCGCTGCAGCAGCAGCACGGCCCGCGCTACTTTATGCTGAACAAGCCGGTGGGCTACGTCTGCTCCACCGATGACCCGGACCACCCGACGGTGCTCTATTTCCTGCACGAACCCACCGCGTACAAGCTGCACGCGGCCGGACGGCTGGATATCGACACCACCGGGCTGGTGCTGATGACCGATGACGGCCAGTGGTCGCACCGCATCACCTCGCCGCGCCACGAATGTGAAAAAACCTATCTGGTGACGCTGGAGCAGCCGCTGTCCGACGACACCGAACGCCAGTTTGCCGAAGGCGTGCAGCTGCATAACGAAAAAACGCTGACCCGACCGGCCAGCCTTGAACAGGTCAGCGACCACGTGGTGCGGCTGACCATCAGCGAAGGGCGCTATCACCAGGTGAAACGCATGTTCGCCGCGGTGGGGAACCGGGTGGTGGAGCTGCACCGCGAGCGCATTGGCGCGATTGCGCTGGATGCCTCCCTGCAGGAGGGCGAATACCGTGCGCTGACGGCAGACGAGATCGCCAGCGTCGGGTTGCCTCGCTGATGAAAGAGACGCTGCCGGAGCCGGCAAAAAACTCGTCGGTGGGGCTGGTGGTGATCCTCGGCCTGCTGGCGATGCTGATGCCGCTGTCGATCGATATGTACCTGCCGGCGCTGCCGCAGATCGCCCGCGAGTATGGCGTGTCGGCGGGCAGCGTGCAGATGACGCTCAACGCCTATATCCTCGGTTTTGCCCTCGGGCAGCTGATTTACGGTCCGCTGGCCGACAGCTTTGGCCGCAAGCCGGTGATCGCCGCCGGCACGCTGATCTTTGCGCTGGCGGCGGCGGCCTGTGCGCTCTCCAACAGCATCGAGCAGCTGATTAACATGCGCTTTCTGCACGGCCTGTCGGCCGCGGCGGGCAGCGTGGTGATCAGCGCGCTGATGCGCGACAGCTACTCGAAAGAGGAGTTTTCGCGCATGATGTCGTTCGTGATGCTGGTGACCACCGTCGCCCCGCTGCTGGCGCCGATCGTCGGCGGCTGGCTGCTGCTGCTGTGGAGCTGGCACGCGATTTTCTGGACCATCTCGGCGGCGGCGGTGGTGACCACGCTGCTGGTGGTGACCCAGATCAAAGAGACGCTGCCCAGAGAGCGGCGGCAGCGCTTCAGCCTGCGCACCACGCTGGGCAACTTCCTGACGCTGTTCCGCAACCGGCGGGTGTTCAGCTATATGCTGGCCAGCGGCTGTTCATTTGCCGGGCTGTTCTCGTTTCTCAACGCCGGGCCGTTCGTCTACATCGAGCTGAACCATATTTCCCCGCAGGATTTCGGCTACTACTTCGCGCTGAACGTGGTGTTCCTGTTCCTGATGACGCTGCTGAACAGCCGCTGCGTGCGCCGCTTTGGCCCGCTGGTGATGTTCCGCTTCGGGCTGCTGGTGCAGTTCTCGATGGCGCTGTGGCTGGTGGTGGTCTGCGCGCTTGATCTCGGTTTCCTGGCGCTGGTGTTTGGCGTGGCGATGTTTATCGGCTGCGTGGCGATGGTGTCGTCTAACGCCATGGCGGTGATCCTCGACGAGTTTCCGCATATCGCCGGCACCGCGTCATCGCTGGCGGGCACCCTGCGCTTTGGTGTCGGCGCGCTGGCCGGTGCGCTGCTGTCGACTCTCTCCTTTACCAGCGCCTGGCCGATGGTCGGGGCGATCTTTATCTGCGCCACGCTGTCGGTGCTGCTGTTTAGCTGGGCCTCCCGCCCGGCGGCGCGCGCCGCGTAATCAGACGCCGTGGCCAGCGTGGCCCCGGCGTTTGTTGATTTTTTGTAAAAATCAAACCCGCTAAAAGTAACAAAATATGGCGAAAACGGTTGTCATCGGGCGAGAGTCGCGGTATTTATAACGAATAAATGAGAGGCAGCTCTCAAAAAAAAACCGCGAAACGCACCATCCATGCCGTAAGAAATCTCCTTCAACATTTAATTCCAATTAAAATCAGAAGGTTGGCTTGATTCCGGTAACGGATGATTTACCTTGTAAAATATTTGTGAAATTATTGTTGAAAATCACTCTGGGGAACGCCGCTTGAATACGCTGGAACATTCTGTGGTACATCGTTTACCGCAAAGCTACCGCTGGTGTGCCGGTGCGCAGGGAAAATGCGTGGTGGCCCAGGCGTGTAACCGGCCGCCGGAAGACGCCGACCTGATCGGCCTGCGCCTGCTCAGCCATCAGGGGGCCTCCGCCTGGGATATTATGCAGTCGATTCAGCAGGCGCTGGCCGGCATCGAGCTGGAGTGCGCGGTGGTCGAGTGGGAAGGGGAGCCGTGCCTGTTTGTCTGCCGCCAGGATGAGTGCACCACCACCTGCCGGCTGAAAAACTTCGGCGTCGGCATCGCCGAGCCTTATACCCACTGACCTGCGCAGCTTAACCTCCCCGTTGCCGTCCTCTTTCGTTTACCTGCCGCTGAACCTGACGTTGTTCCGGCATCGACGCTGCTGCTTAACGGGCACCGGGCCTGACGTTATTTCGCCATCGACGCGTATGCTTAACGGGCACCGGGCCTGACGTTGTTCCGCCATCGACGCTGACGCTCAACCGGCACCGGGTCTGGCCCGCACCTCAGGCCAGCGCCAGCAGCTGTCGGGTATACTCTTCACGCGGCGCGCTGAACACGCTCTCGCTTTCGCCCTGTTCCACCACCTCGCCCTGACGCAGCACCACCACCTGATGACACAGCGCCCGCACCACCTGCAGATCGTGGCTGATAAACAGGTAGGCCAGCCCGTGCTCAAGCTGCAGGCGCGTCAGCAGGCTGAGGATCTGCTTCTGCACCGAACGGTCAAGGGAGGAGGTCGGCTCATCCAGAATGATCAGCCGGGGCTTCAGCACCAGCGCGCGGGCGATGGCGATGCGCTGGCGCTGGCCGCCGGAGAACTCCGCCGGGTAGCGCTGGCGGGTCTCAGGATCCAGCCCCACCTCCTGCATCACCGCCACCACCCGCGCGTCGCGCGCTGCCGCGTCCAGCTCCGGGTGATGCACCCGCAGCCCTTCGGCGATAATCTGCTGTACGTTGAGGCGCGGGTTGAGCGCCGAGTTCGGATCCTGGAACACCACCTGGATCTGCGGGCGCACCGGCAGCATCTGCCGGCGGCTCCACTGGTGCAGCGGCTGGTTATCAAACCAGATTTCGCCTTTTGAGGCGATCAGCCGCAGCAGCGCCAGGCCGGTGGTGCTTTTACCGGAGCCGGATTCGCCGACCAGGCCGAGGCTCTCGCCGGGGCGCAGGCTGAAGCTCAGCGACTTCAGCGCATGGTGGTAACCCACCGTGCGGCGCATCAGCCCTTTTTTCAGCGGGAAGGCGACCTGCAGGTCGCTGACCCGCAGCAGCGGCGCGACGCCGGCGGCCACCGGCTGCGGGCGGCCCTGCGGCTCGGCGTTGAGCAGCTGCTGGGTGTAAGGATGCTGCGGGTTGCTGAATAACGCGGCGGTACCGTTGACCTCCACCGCCCTGCCTTCGCGCATCACCGTGACGTTATCGGCCAGCTTCTTAACGATGTTCAGGTTATGGGTGATAAACAGCAGCCCCATATTCATCTCCTGCTTCAGCTCGTGCAGCAGGCTGATAATCTGCGCCTGCACCGTCACGTCCAGCGCGGTGGTCGGCTCATCGGCGATCAGCAGCTGCGGGCGGGTCAGCAGCGCCATGGCGATCATCACGCGCTGGCGCTCGCCGCCGGAGAGCTGGTGCGGGAAGTCATTCAGCCGGCCGGCGGCGTTGCGGATGCCGACCCGGTCAAGGCAGCTGAGCATTTCGGCGCGCGCCGCCTGGCTGCGCATGCCGCGATGCAGCGACAGCACCTCATACAGCTGCTTTTCGATGCTGTGCAGCGGGTTGAGCGATACCATCGGCTCCTGGAAGATCATCGCCATGCGGTTGCCGCGCAGGCCGCGCATCGTCCGTTCGTCGGCCTGCAGCACGCTCTGGCCGTCAAACAGGATCTCGCCCTGCGGGTAGACCACCGGCGGCGTCGGCAGCAGACGCATCACCGACAGCGCGGTGACGCTTTTGCCGGAACCGGACTCGCCGACCAGCGCCAGCGTCTCGCCGGCCTCCAGCGACAGCGACATGCCCTCGACCACCACCCGCTGCTGGCCGCCCTGGCGGAACGCAATGCTTAAGTCTTTAACAGAGAGAAGTGCCATATCAGACCGCCTTGCTTGGGTCGAAGGCGTCGCGCACGGCTTCACCAATAAAGATTAACAGCGACAGCAGGATCGCCAGCGAGAAGAAGGCGGTCAGGCCGAGCCACGGCGCCTGCAGGTTGTTTTTGCCCTGCAGCAGCAGCTCGCCCAGCGACGGCGAACCGAGCGGCAGGCCGAAGCCGAGGAAGTCCAGCGAGGTGAGGGTGGTGATCGAACCGCAGAGAATAAACGGCAGGTAGGTCAGGGTGGCGACCATCGCGTTGGGCAGCATATGGCGCGACATTATGCCCCAGTCGCTGACCCCCATCGCCTGCGCGGCGCGGATATAGTCGAAGTTGCGGGTGCGCAGAAACTCGGCGCGCACCACCCCGACCAGGCTCATCCAGCCGAACAGCACGGTGATCGCCAGCAGCCACCAGAAGCCGGGCTGGATCACGCTGGAGAGCAGGATAATCAGGAACAGCGTCGGCATGCCGGACCAGACTTCTATAATCCGCTGCCCCCACAGGTCGACCCTGCCGCCAAAGTAGCCCTGCACCGCGCCGGCGACGATGCCGATGACGCTGGAAAACAGCGTCAGCATCAGGCCGAACAGCAGCGAAATGCGCGTGCCGTAGAGGATGCGCGACAGCACGTCGCCGCCGTTGGCGTCGGTGCCCAGCCAGTTCTGCGCCGACGGCGGCGACGGGAACGGCTGGGTGGTGGCGAAGTTGATGGTGTCGTCGCCGAAGCGGATCGGTGCCCACAGCGCCCAGCCGTTGCTGGCCAGCCGCGCCTGCAGCCACGGGTCCTGGTAGTCGGCCGGCGTCGGCAGCTCGCCGCCGAAGTCGGTTTCGTTATAGTTGACCAGCAGCGGGAAGTAAGTGCGGTCCTGGTAGTGGACGATCAGCGGCTTGTCGTTAGCCAGCAGCTCAGCAAAGAGGCAGAGGATAAACAGCACGGCGAAGATCCACAGCGACCAGTAGCCGCGGCGGTTATGGCGGAATCGCGCCCAGCGCGCCTGGTTAATCGGGTTTAAGCGGCTCATCAGCGTCCCTCAAAATCAATGCGCGGATCGACCAGCGTGTAGGTGATATCGCTGACGATGTTCAGCAGCAGGCCAATCAGGGTGAAGATATACAGGGTGCCGAACATCACCGGGTAGTCGCGCTGAATGGTGGCGTCGTAGCCCAGCAGGCCGAGGCCGTTGAGCGAGAACATCACCTCGATCAGCAGCGAGCCGGTAAAGAACATGCTGATAAAGGTGGCCGGAAAGCCGGCGATCACCAGCAGCATGGCGTTGCGGAACACGTGACGATAGAGGATTTTGTTCTCATCCAGCCCTTTGGCGCGGGCGGTGACCACGTACTGTTTGCGGATCTCATCCATAAACGAGTTTTTAGTCAGCATGGTCAGGGTGGCGAAGCCGCCGATCACCGTCGCCAGCACCGGCAGGCTGATGTGCCACAGGTAGTCGGTGACTTTGCCGTACCACGGCAGGCTGTCAAACTGCGGCGATACCAGCCCGCGCAGCGGGAACCAGTCGAGGTAGCTGCCGCCGGCGAACAGCACGATCAGCATGATGCCGAACAGGAATGAAGGAATGGCGTAGCCGATAATGATCAGCGTGCTGCTCCAGGTATCAAAGGCGCTGCCGTTGCGCACCGCCTTCTTAATTCCCAGCGGGATCGACACCAGGTAGATAATCAGCGTGCTCCATAAACCGAGCGTTACCGACACCGGCAGGCTCTCTTTAATCAGCGCAATCACCGAGCTGCTGCGGAACAGGCTGTCGCCAAAGTCAAAGCGCATATAGTTCCACAGCATGGTGAAGTAGCGCTCGTGCAGCGGTTTATCGAAGCCGTAGCGGTGGGTGATCTCGGCGATCACTTCCGGGTCCAGCCCGCGTGAGCCGCGGTACTGGCCTTCGCCTGGGCTGCTGCTGAGCGTGCTGCGCCCGTGGGCGCTGCCTTCTCCGGCCGCCCCCGGCAGGCCGGTGGTCTGGCCGAACTGGATATTGGCAATCGCCTGATCCACCGGGCCACCCGGCGCTATCTGTACGATAAAAAAGTTAATGGTGATGATCGCCCACAGGGTGGGAATAATCAGCAGCAAACGGCGGACAATGTATGCACCCAAGGTCTGGCTCCTTAACGACGCTGCGCCGGCAGGCGGGCGGCTTTGTTGACATCGTACCACCAGTTATCAAAGCCCAGCGAGTAGGTGGGGCGGGTGGCGGGCATCGAGAATTTGTTCCAGTACGCGTAACGGTTATTGGCGCTGTACCACATCGGGATCATGTAGTAATTCCACAGCAGTACGCGATCCAGCACCCGGCCGAGCGGCAGCAGCGCCTGTTCATCGCCCTGATGCTGCACGATCTGTTCGACCAGGTTATCGATCAGCGGGCTGCTGACCCCCGGCCGGTTGTACGAGGAGTCGATATACTGGCTGGCCCAGCTGATCTGCAGGTTGGTATCGGGGAAGGCATACGCCTGATAGGGCGACGGCAGCATATCGAAATCGCGGCTGCGCAGGCGGGCCAGATACTGCGAGCTGTCCACCTGGCGCACGTTAAGGGTGATGCCGATCCGCGCCAGATTATGCTTAAACGGCAGCACCCACTGATCGTTGCCGCCGCTGCGCAGCAGCAGCTCAAAGCTGAACGGCTGGCCGCTTTTCACGTTGACCAGCTGCTGATTTTTCAGCTCCCAGCCCGCCTGTTTCAGCAGCGTCAGCGCCTGCAGCAGCTTGCCGCGGTCGTAGCCGCTGCCGTTGGATACCGGCGGCTGGTAGATCTGGTCGATCACCTCCTGCGGATACTGCCCTTTCAGCGGGGCGAGGATCGCAAGCTCTCTGGCATCCGGGTAGCCCCGGGCGGCATAGTCGGTATTCTGGAAGTAGCTGTCGACACGCTGATAGGCGTTATAAAACAGCGCTTTGTTCATCCACTCAAAGTCAAAAAGCAGCGACAGCGCTTCGCGCACCCGGCGGTCGGAAAATTGAGGTTTCTGCACATTGAACGCCAGCCACTGGGTGGCGGTGGCGACGGTATTCGGCACCTGTTGTTTAACAATGTAACCCTGGTCGAAGTTGCTGCCGCGATACTGGGTAGCCCATTTTTTGGCTGACCCTTCGGTACGGAAATCAAATGCTCCGGCCTTAAAGGCTTCGAAGGCGACGTTATCATCCAGATAGTAGTCGTAGCGGATAGTGTCGAAGTTGTAGCGCCCTTTGTTGACCGGCAGATCGGCCGCCCAGTAATCTTTCACCCGCGAATAGGTAATCGACTGACCCACTTTATAGGCGGTGATGCGGTAAGGGCCGCTGGCCAGCGGCGGGTGGGGCAGGGGATCGCTCAGCTTACGGCTCTGCCAGTACGCTTTCGGAAACACCGGCGAGGAGAGCAGCGAGATCATCCTGTCACGATCCGACTGCGGCAGATCAAAGCGCACCGTCAGCCGTGAAATGGCTTTGGCCGTCACCCCTTTGTAATACACCCGGTACTGCGGCACGCCCTGGGTCATAAACATATTGAAGGTAAAGGCCGCGTCTTCGGCGGTGATCGGCGTGCCGTCCTGGAAGCGGGCCCTGGGGTTAATGCTGACTTCGACCCAACGATAGTTGTCCGGGTAGCGGGCGAACTCCGCGACCAGCGGGTAGAGGCTGCCCGGCTCATCATCGGAAGAGGTAAACAGCGGATCGTACATCGACTCGGTGTCGGCACCCGGGCTGCCGCGCATGGCATAGCGGTTAAAATTGTCATAGGTGCCAATGGCCGACAGCGTGATGCTGCCGCCTTTCGGCGCGGCGGGATTGGCGTAGTCGTAATGACTGAAGCCGGCAGCATATTTCGGCGTGCCCAGCTGGGCGAAGCTGTAGCTCTCGGTAATCTTTTCTGCCTGAACAGCGGCCGCAGACAGGCTGAACAGAGCAAAGGCAACAAGACGCGCAATCATAGGCCTGCGGGCTCCTCGGAATTAAACGTTAATAGTAAAGGTAATCAGGCGGCTTTAACAGTTCCCGTCAGCCGTTGCGCACGCTGCCCCGGCTGGCCGTGCGGCGTTCTGGTAGTACGCCACCAGCAGCGGCACTTTGCACGGGCGGCTGAACAGGTAGCCCTGCATATGGGTGACGCCGCGGTTGATCAGCCACAGCGCCTGCTCGGCGGTCTCGACGCCTTCCGCCACCGTATTCAGGTCAAGCTTTTTCGCCAGCGCCAGCACCGTATCCAGCACCGGGGTATTGACGGTTTCCATACCGATGCTCTGCACAAAGCCGCGGTCGATCTTCAGGTAGTCGAACTGGAATTTTTCAAGGTAGATCAGCGCGCTGTGGCCGGTGCCGAAGTCATCGATGGCGATGCGGATCTGCTGTTGTCGCATCCACTCGAAGTTATCGTCCGCCTCTTTACCCGACATCATCGCCCGCTCGGTAATTTCAAATATCGGTACGAAATGTCCCTCCGGCATCGCCGCCAGCCAGCGGTTTACGTCGTGGCGGAAGGTTGGGTGGCTGAGATGCAGCGGTGACAGGTTAACGCCCAGCCGGGTGCCGGCCGGTAGCGCTTCGCGCAGCTGGTGAGCGTCGCGGGCGATCAGGCTGAACAGGTGGCGGGTCAGCGGCACGATCAGGTTCTGCCCTTCGGCATAGCTGATAAAGGCATCCGGCGGGATGCGCCCCTCGGTGGGGTGGGTCCAGCGCATCAGCGCCTCAACGCCATAGGGCTGGCCGGTCTGTGCGTCAACAACCGGCTGGTACTCAACGTGGAACTCGCCGCGCTTGATGCCGAGCAGGATCTCTTTGCCCGGCCGCAGGCGCAGCATTAACAGCAGGTAGCAGGCGCAGCCGATCACCACGCCAATCAGCAGGCCGCTTAGCAGGATCAGATGGATTTCGCGCTGCGGCATGCTGTCACCGTACAGGTAGAGCGTTAGCGGATAGCCGGGCACCGCTACCGTGCGCAGCGGATGGTCGGGCAGGGCGCTGCGGTCGATCACCCGCTCATTCCAGGTGGTCAGCGCCTGGCCTCCGGCGGCGATGGCCATGCCGCTGATCTCCTGCTGACGTGAGGTCAGCAGCAGGTAGGGGGTCAGATCGATATTCAGCGTGGTGAAGATGCCGCTGTCGGCACGGCTGTTGTTGGCCAGCCACAGCACCAGCGCCGGCTGTTTGCGCACCATCGGCGTGCCGGCGATCAGGCGAATGTCGCGGCTCTGGCTGGCGTCGGTAAACGGCGAAATTTGATGGATGGAGAGCGACATCGGCCCGGTGGCGGAGGAGCAGAAGGCGATATCGTTTTTCACCAGCAGGATAGCGCGAATATTGGCGGCAAACGCCGCGCGCTGCGTCAGGTCTGCGCGCACCTGTTCGCAGCTGACCAGCGTGGCGGCCTGCAGCGGTTCCAGCGTGCTTTGCAGGTCGCTGAACACGTTGCTGAGGTAGCGTTGTGTATAGACGGCCAGCCGGTCATGGCTGGCGGCATGACGCTTCATGCTCAGGGTGAGGCTGATACTGATAAACAACAGAAAAAAAATCAATCCCGCGCTGGCACTCAAAAAGATGATTCTGCGCGGATGGCTGACGTGCCGCGAGAAGGTTTTTGCTAGTGGCATGGAAGTTCTCTCGTTTAGCCGTTTTTTTATTATTTATCAATGCAAACTGCGTTCTCTGGTGAGGGAGCAGAATATAACGGTTGGGCGGCTGCTGTCTCTATCTTCTTCTAATTATTGGAACTTTTAGCTGTTTTTCAGGCAATAAAAAACGCCGCAAGCGGCGTTTTTTTACTCTCGTTTTCGCGGACCTCAGGGAAGGTCAGCCCTGCGTTCGGCTGATCACCCGGCGCGCGTCGCGGTAACGGTTTTTCCAGTAGGATTCATTCAGGCTGGAAATGGTAACGCCGCTGCTGGTAGAGGCGTGAACAAAGTTATCGTTACCGATATAGATGCCCACGTGGCGACCGGTAGAGCCGGCGCGGAACATCACTAAGTCACCCGGGCGCAGCTTGGTGCGCTGAATGCTCTTACCGCTGTCTTCCTGCTCGTAGGTTGAGCGCGGCAGTTCCAGACCAAACTGCTCACGGAAGGTGTTCTGCACGAAGGCAGAGCAGTCAACGCCGCGTTTGTTGGTGCCGCCAAGACGGTAGCGCACGCCTTTCCAGTCGGCGTACTGCTCCATCAGACGGGACTTCACGTCCACGTTTTGCACCATCTGTTCGAATTCATCCTGAGACGCTTGCAGTAAAAAACCACTCTGGTCCTTAACTGCATGAGTATCAGTTTGTACTTGGTGTCCGCTGTTCGAACTGCATGCTGACATCAGTGTCGCCAGGGCGACGGCGGGGATGGCCCGCAGGATATATCTCAGGAAAGGTTGAGACTTGACCATTGTTCGTGTAATCCCTTGAGGTCCTTAACGACGGCGTCGTTAGTTAAAATACGAAACGAAACGAGAGTAATTAGCGCCGTGCGGTAAGACAATTCCGGAAAGCTTAAAATGTGGCACTGTGCACAGTTTAAAATGTAAAATTCCTGAAATATTCTAGCCATCCTGCCTAATCGAATTCGAGATTACCCCATTAGATGCCGCATGGCGAGGGATTTTTAAGGAGTTTTTGATTGCTTTTTGTGATGTCAAATCCCGGATAACGCATTGGCGATATTCTCGACAATCTGCTGGCCGTACCAGACAGAAAACGCCCGAAATCGCGCCGGTCAGCAGGTTGCCCGGTCAGATTAGGAATAATCCGGCTAGACAACAACGAGTTACCGGTCCCTGCCCGCAGTGGCTAAATATAACAAAATCCTCTTAATCATATCCGGTAAGCATCCTCATTAACGCCGTAAACGAAAAAGGGGGACGCGAATATACGTCCCCCCTGTTACAGCGATGTGACGAACTAATAGCCCGATTATGCGACCGGTTTATATTTCCCCGGTAAATTGCGGTTAAGTACGTTGACCAGAAAATCACTGGCCGGGGTGAGCAGCCACCAGCTCATGCCGACCAGCACGATGGAGAGCGATCCGACGGCAATATCGGTAAACCAGTGGGCACCGATCATCACCCGTGGCAGCGCAAACACCAGCACGATCGCCACCGCAATAGCGAAGGCGCGGCGGGTGAAGTAGCGCAGCATAAAGCAGGCAAAGATCATCAGCATCATGCCGTGATCGCCGGGGAAGCTGTCCGCCGAGGCATCCTTGGTTGGAATACCGGTCAGTTCCGCAACGTGGTGTACGCCGGGGAAGTATCGGGTTGGGCTGGGGTGGGAAACCGGGATCAGGTGGCCCAGCTGGTTGAGGCCCACGGCGGTGATCAGCATGGTGATGCCGATCGCCAGCATGCGGCGGCGGCCCTGCGGCGTCTCTTTCAGCCAGAAAGAGAGGTACAGCGCGCCCATCGCCAGCAGCGAGACGCCGTCAAAAGCGCGGAAGTTGGTCACCGCCACCAGCCACAGCAGCGGTTTGCTGGTCACCAGGTGGTCGTTAAAGCCGTAGAAAATGGCCTTGTCGAGGGCAAACCACTGGCCGTGGCCGGCCGGCAGGTACCACGAGAAGAACAGCGCAAGGCCGAGGGCGTTAAGCAGCAGAATCAGTATCAGGCGTTTTGAAGTCATGTTTTTTTCAGGGGCTTTATCAAGTAGAGCGGAATGCGCCGCACAGGTTATGCCCCAGAGTGTAAACGAAGTTTCAACAAAGCGGTTTGTAAAGTATTCCAGTCGGCCTGCTGCTCGTGGATCAGTTCGATGCGGCTGTCCAGCGGCTCGGCGGCGCGGGTCTCAATATGGAAGTCGTTGCCCTGGCGATTGATGCTCACCGCGCCTTCCGCAATGCGCAGTACGCCCTTCACCCGTGACACAGGTGCCAGCCGCGCCCACTCCAGCAGGCCGATGGTGTCAAACACCGTATCGCCGTCAAACACCCAGCCCGCCGCAAAGTAGCCCTGGCCCTGGTTCAGCGCCCGCCGCCAGCGCGCCGCAGCGTCCAGCTTCATTCCGGCCAGCGGCGAACGGGGCGCTGCGTGCGGGTGATGATGTTCCGGCTGCGGCAGCGGCTGCAGATTGCGTCGCGGCGTATCCAGCAGGGCGATATCCACCGCGCCGTGCTGCACGCTGAGCAGCGGACGATCGCCACCGGCCTGCTGCTGCCACTGCTGCAGGGCGCTGCGGCAGGCGTCATCCCAGCGGTCAGCCTTGCTGGCGACGATAATGTCGGCGGCGGCCAGCTGGTCACGGAAGTTCTCGTTGGCCACCACCTTAGGGTCGGCCAGCTGGCGCGGGTCGAGCAGGCACAGCGTGGCGCGCAGGTCGATCCACGGCTGGTAGACATCGGCCGTCAGCATTTCAAGGATCTGCTTCGGGTGGCCCAGCCCGGTCGGCTCGATCAGCAGTCGGTCCGGCTTCACCTGCTTCAGCAGCGTATTCAGCCCGACCTGCATCGGCAGCCCGTTAACGCAGCACATGCAGCCGCCGGGGATCTCTTTCAGCACCGCGCCGCTCTCCGCCAGCAGGGCACCGTCGATGCCGATCTCACCGAACTCGTTAACCAGCACCGCCCACTTTTCACCTTCCGGCTTGCTGGCCAGCAGGTGGCGCAGGGTGGTGGTTTTGCCGCTGCCTAAAAAACCGGTGATCAGGTTAACCCGGGTCATCATTACGTCCTTAATCGTGGTGAACATTACTTTTGTTATAACATAACAAAAAGGGCGATGTCACCGGACATCGCCCCCCTAAAACGGCCTTTACGCGCTGGCTTTAACACTGAGCCGATGCGCCACTTTGCCCGGCAATCCGGCAATCCGGCAATCCGGCAATCCGGCAATCCGGCACACAAACCAGCGGCCTGCCGGTGACGATAACTAGTCGGCGCGGCTCATATAGCGGCGCTCGGGGATATGGATACGGATTTTATCGCCGTTGCTGAGGTATTCCGGCACCTGCACTACCAGCCCGGTGCTCATGGTGGCCGGTTTGGTTCGTGCGCTGGCGGATGCGCCTTTGATGCCCGGCGTGGTTTCCACAATTTCCATATCCACGGTCTGCGGCAGCTCCAGCGCCAGCACCTGGCCGTCCATGGTCAGCACCTGAATGCCCGGAATGCCGCCTTCCGGCAGAAACAGCAGCTCGTCGGCGATCTGCTCCTGCTTAAAGTTGTACGGGGTGAAATCTTCATCATCCATAAACACGTACTCGTCACCGTCAATATAGGAGAAGGTGACCTGGCGGCGGCTGAGAGAGATGGTGTCGAGGATATCGTCGCCCTTAAAGCGCTCTTCCACCTTCAGGCCGGTGCGCACGTCGGTGAAGCGCATTTTGTACAGCGTGGAGGCGCCGCGCGCGCTCGGGCTCTGCACATCAATATCCTTAACCAGCAGCAGCTTACCGTTATAGCTGATGGCCATACCTTTTTTGATTTCGTTTGCTCTTGGCATTTCACAGATCTCGACTGGCTGAACGGGATAATTTGTCGCGACACGTTACTCGCGGAAAGCCCGCCAGGCAAGCGTCTGCTGTACCGCTGCGTGAAAATTTTATCGCCGTAAAACGGGCACCCTTTCCCCGCGGCGCAAAGATAGTATTTGGCCGGGCTTGCTGCTATTGTCGCGTTTTTTAAGGGGGGCAAGCGGGCATCGTGCACGCACTCACCCGGCATAAAGGATGGAAGATGGAGTGTCGCATTGACTGTGGGGCCTGCTGCACCGCGCCCTCGATTTCATCGCCGATCCCGGGGATGCCGCACGGCAAGCCGGCCAACACCCCCTGCATCCAGCTGGACGAGCGCCAGCGCTGTAAAATCTTTGGCTCGCCGCTGCGCCCGCCCGTCTGTGCTGGCCTGCAGCCCGACCGCGAAATGTGCGGCAGCAGCCGCGCGGCGGCGCTGGTCTGGCTGCTGGATCTGGAAGCGGCTACGGCGCCCTGAGCCGTTTACCGTCGATCGCCAGGCTCCGGCACCCGCAGCAGGCACAGCACCGACGCCGTCATCATCATCAGCGCAAACCAGAACACCGAGTGGTAGCTCCACACCTCGGCGACCAGGCCGGCCAGCGAACCACCGACGATCCAGCCCATCCGCGTCGAGTTGGTAAACAGCGTGGTGGCTGCCCCGGCCTGGCCGGGCATCAGATCCTGGAAGTAGATCATGCCGATGGCGGCGATCACCCCGATAAACACCGCGTTGGGGATCTGCAGCAGCAGCATCGCCAGCTCGCTGGAGAACAGCAGAGTGCCGGCGTAGAACAGCAGCCCGGCCCCGGCGGCAATCAGCATCAGCGGCCGTTTGCCAAAGCGCTTTGCCACCAGCCCGGCGAACAGCATTACCGGGATCTCCAGCCCGGCCGCCAGCCCCATCATAATCCCCGCCAGCTTTTCCGGCAGCTGCAGATCGTTGACCACGTACAGCGGCATCACGATCAGGTACAGCCCGTTGCTTGACCACATCAGCGTACTGGCGAGGAACAGCACCAGCGTGGCGCGGCGGTTGCGGCGCGGTGCCTGCAGCGGCGCGCTGGCGGTGGTCACCGTGGTTTTCTGCATCGACGGCAGCATGGTATGCACCACCACCGCGCAGAGCGCAAAGGCCACGGCGGCCACCAGATACATTGAGCGGAAGCCGTAGCCCAGCGCCAGGCTGAAGGCCAGCGGCGGCCCGAAGATCCACGCCAGCGAGATCTGCGCGCGCATCACCGAGCTGAACATGGTGCTTTCGCGGCCGGTTTTATCGGCGTGCTCGCGCGCCAGCGCAAACATCTGCGAGGTGGCGCTGCTGCCGAAGCTGGCCAGAAACACGCCGACGATCATCAGCACAAAGTAGTTACGGTTCCAGGCAAACAGCATTGAGGCCAGCGCACCGAGCAGGCAGCAGACGAAGATCAGCGTTTTACGATCGCCCTTACTGTCCGAGTAGCGGCCCAGCAGCTGGCTGACCACGATACCGATCACCGCGTTGACGGTGAAGAACAGCCCGACCATAAACGGCCTGGCGTGCACCTCGCTGCTGAGGAACAGGCTGAGGGTTGGCGTTTGCAGCGCGCCCGCCAGCCCGGAAACGAAGGCGACGAGCAGAAACGCCAGCGATTTACCGTCGGGCAGCAGGGCGCGCGGGGAAGCTAAAGGTACAGGCATAGTCAGGGGAACCGGTCAGAGGAATAAAAACGGCCAAATTTTACGCCTGTTGCCGCCGATCAAAAAGCGCTTTCACGGATGTTGCATAAGCTATGCCGGTTTAAGCACTTTTTGCACAAAAGGCTGAACAGCGTCAGCGCCGGTAGCGGGATCGGCTATCGCGTTCAGCATCGCGTCAGCCGGCCGTCGTTTTCACCGGATTAATCCGCGCTGGTTTTAGCTAAAAATGTGCGGAGCGTCAAAAATCTGCTATATGAAACGCGGTAAATCTTGCACAAAACGGGCTGTCGGGACCACACTTCTTGAAACGTTTCAGCGTTACTCCTGCGGCTTCCCAGACACGGTGATAACGCTTTTATTCTCAGATAAGCTGAAACGATTCAAATTCAGCAGCGAGGGTTCCATGTTCCAGTTAGAAGTGAGTGCTATCAAGCCCGGCGCGCAGGCGGCCGACAAACAGGATGCCATCCGTCAGGTCGCCGCCGCGTTGACCGCCGCCGGTAACGTCGGCGAAGGCTACGTAAACGGTATGCTGGCGCGCGAGCAGCAGACCTCAACCTACCTCGGTAACGGTATTGCCATTCCGCACGGCACCACCGACACCCGCGACCTGGTGCTGAACACCGGCGTGCAGGTGTTCCAGTTTCCGCAGGGCATCGCCTGGGGTGACGATCAGACCGCCTATGTGGTGATCGGCATCGCCGCCAAATCTGACGAACACCTGGCGCTGCTGCGTCAGCTGACCCACGTGCTGAGCGATGACAGCGTGGCAGAGCAGCTGAAAAGCACCGACTCGGCGGAAACCCTGCGCGCGCTGCTGATGGGCGAAAAGCAGGCCGCCGAATTTAAATTTGACGCTTCGCTGATTACCACCGACGTTGCGGCGGGCGATCTGATCACCCTGCAGGCGCTGAACGCCGGCCGTCTGCAGCAGGCGGGCGCGGTGGACGCGGCCTTCGTCAGCAGCGTGATTGGCGCTAAGCCGCTGAACCTTGGCCAGGGCATCTGGCTGAACGACAGCGCCGTCGGCAACCTCGCCAGCGGCGTGGC
>NZ_JRZZ01000042.1:0-1648 GCF_002865965.1 Erwinia sp. B116 | reverse complement strand
CGCCTGCTGCAGGCCGACGCCGCCGGCATCCTCGCGCTGCTGACCAGCATAGTGGATGAGCAGGCCGAACTGCTGACCGAAGAGTTTGTGATCCGCAACGAGCACGGCCTGCACGCCCGTCCGGGCACCGCGCTGGTCAGCGTGATCAAGCAGTTTAACTGCGACGTAACCGTCACCAACCTCGACGGCAGCGGCAAGCCGGCCAACGGCCGCAGCCTGATGAAGGTGGTGGCGCTGGGCGTGAAAAAAGGCCATCGCCTGCGCTTCACCGCCAGCGGTGAAGATGCCCGTGCGGCGCTGGATGCAGTAGGCGAAGCCATCGCATCCGGTCTGGGCGAGGGGGCACAATGAGCAGACGCGTTGCCACCATTACGCTGAACCCGGCTTACGATCTGGTCGGCTATATTCCGGAAATCGAACGCGGTGAAGTCAACCTGGTGAAAACCACCGGGCTGCACGCGGCCGGTAAGGGTATTAACGTTGCCAAAGTGCTGAAAGATTTAGGCATCGACGTCACCGTCGGCGGTTTCCTCGGTAAAGAGAACCAGGACGGCTTCCAGCACCTGTTCAGCGACCTTGGCATTGCCAACCGCTTCCAGGTGGTGGAAGGCCGTACCCGCATCAACGTTAAGCTGACCGAGCAGGGCGGTGACGTCACCGACCTGAACTTCTCCGGCTTTGAAGTCACCGGGCAGGACTGGGAGCGCTTTACCACCGACTCGCTGACCTGGCTGGGCCAGTTCGATATGGTCTGCGTCAGCGGCAGCCTGCCGGCCGGCGTCGATCCGGACGCGTTCACCGAGTGGATGCGTCAGCTGCGCAGCCACTGCCCGTGCATCATTTTTGACAGCAGCCGCGAAGCGCTGGTAGCGGGCCTGAAAGCCGCGCCGTGGCTGGTGAAACCGAACCGTCGCGAGCTGGAGATCTGGGCCGGCCGCAAACTACCGACATTACAAGATGTGATTGAAGCAGCACATGCGCTGCGTGAGCAGGGTATCGCTCACGTGGTGATCTCGCTGGGCGCTGAAGGCGCACTGTGGGTCAATGCTTCAGGGGAATGGATTGCCAAACCCCCTGCCTGTGACGTGGTCAGCACCGTGGGTGCCGGCGATTCCATGGTTGGCGGCCTGATTTATGGCCTGCTGATGCGTGAATCGAGCGAGCACACGCTGCGCCTGGCGACGGCAGTGGCGGCGATGGCCGTCAGCCAGAGCAATGTGGGCGTTACCGATCGTACCCAGTTGGCCGCAATGATGGCGCGCGTCGACCTGAAACCTTTCAATTCCTGACAGCAGGAGACCCATAATGAAAACGCTGCTGATAATAGATTCTTCGCTGGGGCTGGCAACCGGACATCTGGCAAAAAACATCACCACCGCCGCGGCGGCCAGCGCCGGCGTGACGCTGACCGATAACCCGGCAGAGGCCGATCGCATCATCGTGGCCGGGAAAAACATTCCGGCCGACGCGACGCTGAACGGCAAAGCCATTTACCTCGCCGACATCCAGCAGCTGCTTAGCCAGCCGGCTGCGGTGCTGGCGCAGGCGCAGACCGATGCACAGCCTTACCAGGCCCCGGCGGTTGCTGCGGCTGCACCGGTGGCGGCGGCGGGCAACGGCCCGAAACGTATTGTGGCGGTAACCGCCT
>NZ_JRZZ01000041.1:23521-31249 GCF_002865965.1 Erwinia sp. B116 | reverse complement strand
GGGCCGCGACGCGGCACCCTGCTGATGGCCGCCAGCGCGGCCGCGATCCTGTTTTTACTGTTTGAAGGCCATGCCATCGGCTACAGCGGCTGGAACTGGCAGTGGAGCGAGCAGCTGTTTGGCACGCTCAGCCAGGGGCAGCCCGCCTTTGGTGGCGGGGCGATCCTGCTGCTCACCAGCCTGCTGCTGCTGTTCGCCTTCGGGCTGGCCGAGCGCGGCGCGCTGAAAGGCGATGCCTTTGTGGTGGCCGCGCTGGTGCTGCTGACCGCGCTGGTCAGCACCTTTGTGCTCTATCCGGTGCTGGGGATGTTTGTTGCCTCGGTGCAGGACGTCGACGGTTCGTTTAAGCCGGACGGGCTGATCGCCAACATTCAGGATCCGGCGATCTGGAGCCTTGGCTGCCTTGACGGCGGCACCTGCGGCACCGCCTGGCGTACCCTGTGGCTGGCGCTGATGACCGCCACCGGCTCCACCCTGCTCGGGCTGGCCTTCGCGCTGGCCGCCACCCGCACGCCGCTGCCGTTTAAAAAGGGGCTGCGCCTGCTGACGGTGCTGCCGATCATCACCCCACCGTTTGTGATTGGCCTGGCGCTGATGCTGCTGTTTGGCCGCGCCGGCGTGGTCACCGAACTGCTCTCCACGCTGTTCGGCATCGAGCCGGGCCGCTGGCTGTACGGCCTGACCGGTATCTGGATTGCCCAGGTGCTGTCGTTCACCCCGATCGCCTTCCTGGTGCTGATCGGCGTGGTCGAGGGCGTCAGCCCGTCGCTGGAAGAGGCCTCGCAGACCCTGCGCGCCGACCGCTGGCTCACCTTCCGCCGCGTCTCGCTGCCGCTGATGGCACCGGGACTGGCCAACGCCTTCCTGATCAGCTTTATCGAAAGCATGGCCGACTTCGGCAACCCGATGGTGCTCGGCGGCAGCCACGGCGTGCTCTCCACCGAGATCTTCTTCTCGGTGGTCGGCGCGCAGAATGACCCAAGCCGCGCGGCGGTGCTGGCGATGATCCTGCTGTGCTTTACCCTCAGCGCCTTTATCGTGCAGCGGGTGTGGCTCTCCGGCAAAAGCTTCGCCACCGTCACCGGCAAGGGCGACGCCGGCACCCACTGCGGGCTGCCGCGCGGCCTGCGTTACGGTGTCTACGGGCTGGTGATCCCGTGGGGCCTGTTTACGCTGGTGATTTACGCGATGATCCTCGTCGGCGGCTTCGTGCAGTCGTGGGGGCTGGACAGCAGCCTGACGCTGGCGCACTACGCCCGCGCCTTTGGCCTGACATGGAACGACGGCCAGATCCTGTGGACCGGCGTGGCGTGGAACTCGTTCTGGACCACGCTGGAGATCTCGCTGATCGCCGCACCGCTGACCGCCGCCGTCGGCCTGCTCACCGCCTGGCTGATCGTCCGGCAGAAGTTCGCCGGCCGCCAGACCTTCGAGTTTATGCTGATGCTCAGCTTCGCCATCCCCGGCACGGTGATCGGCGTCAGCTACATCATGGCCTATAACCTGCCGCCGCTGGAGATCACCGGCACCGCAATTATCCTCGTCGCCTGCTTTGTGTTCCGCAATATGCCGGTTGGGGTGCGCGGCGGTATTGCCGCCATGAGCCAGCTGGACCGCAGCCTCGATGAAGCCTCGCTGACACTGCGTGCGGGCAGTTTCCGCACCCTGCGTAAAGTGATCCTGCCGCTGCTGAAACCGGCGATCAGCGCCGCGCTGGTGTATGCCTTTGTCCGCGCCATTACCTCAATCAGCGCGGTGATCTTCCTCGTCAGCGCCCAGTACAACATGGCCACCTCCTATATCGTCGGGCTGGTGGAAAACGGCGAATACGGCGTGGCGATCGCCTATTCATCGGTGTTAATCGTGGTGATGCTGGTGGTGATCCTTGGCTTCCAGCTGCTGGTCGGTGAACGCCGCCTGCGCCGCACCACCCGACTTGCCACAATGCCGGTGGCCGCGCCACCGGCCCTGCATCAGGAGAAAGCAGTATGACCACAATCCGTTCCGGTTCGGTGGTGTTTGATAACGTCACCAAACAGTTTGCTGATTTTACCGCCCTGCCCGGCCTGTCGCTGACCGTGGAGCCGGGCACGCTGGTGACGCTGCTTGGCCCCTCCGGCTGTGGCAAAACCACCACCCTGCGCCTGCTGGCCGGCCTGGAGCACCCGACCTCCGGCCGCATTCTGATCGGCGGTAAGGACGTCACCCGCCTGCCCGCTAACGAGCGCGACGTGGCGATGGTGTTTCAGTCCTACGCGCTGTTCCCGCACATGAGCGCGCTGGACAACGTGATGTACGGCCTGCTCGCCAGCCGCCTGCCGAAAAAGGAGGCGCAGGACCGCGCCCGTGAAGGGCTGAAGCTGGTGGGGCTGGAGGCAATGGGCCAGCGGCTGCCCTCGGAGCTCTCCGGCGGCCAGCAGCAGCGCATCGCGGTGGCGCGTGCGCTGGTGCTGGAACCGCAGGTGCTGCTGCTGGACGAACCGCTCTCTAACCTCGATGAGCGGCTGCGCCGCCGGGTGCGCAGCGAGATCCGCGAGCTGCAGCAGCGGCTCGGCTTTACCGCCGTCTACGTCACCCACGACCAGGAGGAGGCGCTGGCGGTCTCCGATAAGATTATTGTCATGAAAGAGGGGCATATTGCCCAGCAGGGCGCGCCCCGCGAGCTGTATCACTCGCCTGCTTCGGTATTTATCGCCGACTTTATGGGTGAGGCCAATATTCTGCCGTGCGACGTCGAGCGGGTGGAAAACGGCGAGGCGATCGTCGCCCTCGGCAGCCGCCAGTTTCGAGTTGCGGGCGCGGATGCCCGCCCTGGCGCGGCGCAGCTGTCGGTACGCCCGCAGTTTATCAGCCTGCAGGCGGCCGACAGCGGCGCGCTGACCGGGGAAGTGACCCACAGCACCTGGCTTGGCGATCACGTGGAGTATGAAGTGCAGAGCGAGCTCGGCACGCTGTTTATCGTGGATACGCAGATGGAACGCCAGCTGGCCCCCGCCACGCGGGTGGCGATCGATTTTAAACCTCAGGGGCTGGCGCTGATTGCCCGCTAATCCCCTTTTGCAAAAGGATGTTCTATGAGCGAACAGATTTCCCGGCGCCTGGCGCTGGCTGAACAGGTGGCACGCGAAGGCGGTGCAATGGCGCTGGACTATTTTACCCGCCGCGACAGCCTGGTAATAGAGACCAAACGTGACGCGCAGGATGTGGTATCGGAAGCCGACCGTAACGTCGAGTTACTGATCCGCGACCGTATTGCCGCTCAGTTCCCGGACGACGGCTTCCTCGGTGAAGAGTATGGCCTGCAGCCGGGCAGTTCCGGCTACAGCTGGGTGGTGGACCCCATCGACGGCACCAGCCCGTTTGTTAACGGCATGCCCAACTGGTGCGTATCGGTGGCGGTGATTTATCAGGGTGAACCGGTGATCGGGGTGATTATGGCCCCCTGCCAGCAGGAGTGTTTTGTCGCGGCCCGCGGCCAGGGCGCAACGCTGAACGGTAAAACCCTGCAGGTGGATCCGGCGCGTACGATGCAAAACCACGTCACCGGCTTTGGTGCCAACAGCTACGTAACGCCGGAGCGCGTCGGTGAGATTGCTGCCGATATAGTGCGCGCCGGCGGTAACTTCTTCCGCAACGGCTCCGGGGCGATGATGCTGGCGTGGGTAGCGGCCGGGCGGCTGGTGGGTTATTACGAACCTTATATGCACGCCTGGGACTGCCTGGCGGGATACTGTCTGGTGAATGAAGCCGGGGGCTGGACGCACGCATTTGATACTGAAGGTGAAAAACTCACCCGCGGTGCGCCGGTGCTGGCGGTAGCGCCGGGGGCAAAGGAGGAATTGCTGCGGATTGCCGGGCTGTAAAGCCCGGCAACTGTCTTTAGCTCAGATCGCTGCCGTTGGTGGCGATCACCTGCTGATACCAGTGGAACGATTTCTTCTTATAGCGGTTGCCGCTGCCGTTGATGTTGTCATCAAGATCGACGTAGATCATGCCGTAGCGCTTGCTCATCTCACCGGTGGACATACTCACCAGATCGATACAGCCCCACGGGGTGTAACCCAGCAGATCCACGCCATCTTCAATTGCCCCGGCCATCGCTTCAATGTGCTGACGCAGATAGTTAATGCGGTAGTCATCGGCGATGTAGTGGTTTTCATCCGGCTTGTCGATCGCGCCCAGGCCGTTCTCAACGATAAACAGCGGTTTCTCATAGCGGTCGTACAGCTGGTTCAGCGCAATGCGCAGGCCGACCGGGTCGATCTCCCAGCCCCATTCGCTGGCTTCAAGGAACGGGTTGCGCGCGCCGCCCAGCAGGTTGCCGCTGGCGGCCTCGGCGGCCGGATCGGTTTTATAAATGGTTGAGGACATATAGTAGCTGAAGCCGATGTAGTCCACGGTGTGCTGCTTAATCAGCTCCAGGTCGCCCGGCTGAATGTCCAGCGTCACGCCCAGCGAACGCCACAGGCTCTGCGCATAGTACGGATATTTACCGCCCGCCTGCACGTCGGCGCAGTAGTAGTTAAACGCCTGGTTCTCTTTCAGCGTTGCCAGCTGGTTGATCGGGTCACAGTCCCAGGCATAGTTGGTGGCGAACAGGATCATGCAGCCGATCCGGATCTGCGCATTGGTCTCATGAGCGATTTTTACCGCCAGCGCGCTGGCGACAAACTGGTTGTGCCACGCCTGGAATTTCGCCTGCGGCTCCAGCGCGCCGCTCTGCACGGTCAGCCCCTGGCTCATCATCGGGAAGTGGGCGGCGCTGTTGATCTCGTTAAAGGTCATCCAGTACTTCACCTTATGCCCAAAACGCTCCAGCACCGTGCGCGCAAAGCGCTCGAAGTGGCCGATCAGCTCGCGGTTTTTCCAGCCGCCAAAGGCAGTGGCCAGGTGCAGCGGCATCTCGTAGTGGGAAATGGTGATCACCGGTTCAATGCCGTGGGCGATACAGGTATCGATCACCTGGTCGTAGTGGCTCAGGCCGGCTTCGTTAGGCTGCTGCTCAATACCGTTCGGATAGATGCGCGTCCAGGCGATGGAGAAGCGGTAACACTTGAAGCCCATTTCGGCAAACAGCGCGATATCTTCACGGAAACGGTGATAGTGATCGATGCCCTTATGGTTCGGATAGGTGTACTTATCGGCGTCGACGGTGAAGTCAAACTCCTTTGAGGCGACGATCGCCAGGCGCTGCTTGCCGCCCGGAATGGCGTCAACGATCGACAGCCCTTTTCCCTCGGCGTCAAACGCGCCCTCTACCTGATTGGCGGCGGTGGCACCGCCCCACATAAAGCCCTGCGGAAAACGCTGTTGCATGCACTACTCCTGTATTCCATGAAGATATCAGCTGCGAACGATAAGCCGGCACGATTCAGCCTGCTCAGCGCGGCAGATTTTAAAGGATTTAACCCGGGTGTAACAGGAGGACGTGCAGTAAGAGGTCAGGCAGGGTTGCCTTTACCGGAGTCAGGGTGCCAGTACCAGCAGTAAAGAGTATGGAGTATGGGTGCCAGAAGTCAGGGATCCGGCAGCGGTCATCCGCGCCGCCGGATCCCGGTTCCGTCAACTCAGTCGCGCCAGCCGAGGCCCGGAGCAACGTGTTTCAGAATCGCCTCAATGGTATGCGCACAGTAGTCGACGCCCAGCTGGTTAGGCACGGTCAGCAGCAGCGTGTCCGCTTCGGCGATCGCCTCATCGGCCGCCAGCTGTTTAATCAGCACGTCCGGCTCGGCGGCGTAGCTGCGGCCAAAGATGGCGCGGGTGCTGGCATCCAGATAGCCTACCGAATCGCCCTCTTTACCGCTCTGACCAAAGTAGGCACGGTCCGTATCATTCACCAGCGCGAAGATGCTGCGGCTGACCGATACGCGCGGTTCGCGGGTATGCCCGGCCTCTTTCCACGCCGCGCGGTAGGCGCGGATCTGCTTCGCCTGCTGGATATGGAACGGCTCGCCAGTTTCATCATCCTTCAGCGTCGAACTCTGCAGGTTCATCCCCAGCTTCGCCGCCCACACCGCCGTGGCGTTGGAGCTGGCTCCCCACCAGATACGATCGCGCAGGCCGGCAGAGTGCGGCTCAAGCCGCAGCAGGCCAGGCGGGTTGGGGAACATCGGCTGCGGGTTCGGTTCCGCAAAGCCCTCACCTCTCAGCACCTCCAGCAGCGTTTCGGTGTGGCGGCGCGCCATGTCCGCATGGTTCTCGCCTTCAGCAGGCTCGAAACCAAAGTAGCGCCAGCCGTCAATCACCTGTTCCGGAGAACCGCGGCTGATGCCCAACTGCAGGCGGCCACCGGCGATCAGGTCAGCCGCGCCGGCGTCTTCGGCCATATACAGTGGGTTTTCATAGCGCATATCGATCACGCCGGTGCCCAGCTCAATGGTTCTGGTTTTTGCTCCGGCCGCCGCCAGCAGCGGGAAAGGTGAAGCCAGCTGGCGGGCAAAGTGGTGTACGCGGAAGTAGGCGCCGTCGGCCCCCAGCTCTTCAGCGGCGACCGCCAGGTCGATCGACTGCAGCAGCGTGTCGGCCGCTGAGCGGGTGGCCGAGTGTGGTGACGGAGTCCAGTGACCAAAGGACAGAAAGCCGATCTTTTTCATTAAAAAAACCCTCAGTTAGCAGCGAGCCGCTGATTTCAATCATATTACGTCCATTTTGCCGGGGACGACAGCGGGCAGATTAAGCCGTGCGTGCTTCCGGCTGGCAGTAACCCTGACAGTGCGTTACATGAAATCTGCGTGAAGCCTCTGAAGATCAACAATCTGTCACCCGGTAAACCCGATTGAGCCTGCTCACTGTGCTTTTTGGCGATAAAATGATCACAAATCACTTGAAAGTACGAAATTTAACGTACAAAATAAGGAGGCGTTATGGGATTCAAGGACATTAAACATCAGGTAATACGTTGTATGCAGGCCGGGGCCTATCTGCACGAGACCCGACGTGACATTAACGCAAAAAACTATCTGGCTAACGGACGCCTCAATCGCGAGTGGGTCATTGAACTGCTCAGTCGCACCCGCGGCGATGAGTGGCGTTGTACGCCGCATCATCAGCACAGCGACATCGACGTGCATGTGTTCAAAACAAGCAGAAACGGCGTTGACTGGTACGTGAAGTTTTATTTCGTTGAACCGAATACGGTCTTCATCAGCGTACATCCAGCCATTGCCGGGGAGGAACAGAAATGAAAGTGTTCAAAGAGGGTGAGAACATCGCCGTGGTTTGCTACCAGTGTGGCAAAAGCACGGCCACTTTCCGGCTACGCGACGTCGATTTTGATGACCACAGCGGTACGGTGAAAAATATTCTGGCCGGGGTGTGCGACCAGTGCGATACCGTTGTCGCTATACCGCCGCAGTCTGAGCCGCAGATTAAGCGCGAATATGAACGGACGCACTCGGCGCTGGAGGTGCGGGTACCGGCGCACTTCCTGAATATCCTCAGCCTGGCAACGCTGAAAATTGCACCAAGGGTCAGCGACGAGTTCAGTAAGGTGCTGATCCTGTACTACCTGCACGCGCTTAACAGCGGACGCTTTGCACAGGATCAGTTAAAGACGCTGCTTGCCAGCGATATGGCTAAGGCCCGGGCGTCTAAACGCATTTCGATGAAAGTAAGCCATAACCAACTGGCCGAGCTTAACAGCCTGATGAAACAGCTGGCGCTGACCAAAACATCGGATGTTATCCGGGCGGTAATATTGAAAATCCATCAGGATTTGATTGAAGAGAA
>NZ_JRZZ01000041.1:23310-23475 GCF_002865965.1 Erwinia sp. B116 | reverse complement strand
AAAAAGGCGGGAAACCTCTCCCGCCTCTGTCTTCTTTCAGGGAGTGGCCGCACGGTCGCGGCCAGCCCTGGATTATTTTTTCAGGCGGTACGCCACCACGCTGTCCCCCAGCGTGGTGCCCAGCGAGCCGTGCCCACCGGCAGCCACCACCACATACTGGCGCTG
>NZ_JRZZ01000041.1:20113-23229 GCF_002865965.1 Erwinia sp. B116 | reverse complement strand
GGTACTGTCATAGGCACGGAAGAAGTTATCCGCCGTTGCCCCGTGGAACACCAGGTCCCCCGCCGTCACCAGCTGACCGCCGTGCGCCACCATCCCCATCGGGAAACCAATCGGGAACGGCCCAGGCAGGAAGGTGGTTTTCAGGTTTTTGGTGCTGCCCACGCGGCGCAGCCACCGGGTTTTACCGGTGGTCAGATCCACCCCTGCCAGCTGCCCCCACGGTGGCGCGATGCACGGAATGCCCAGGCTGGAGGCAAAGCGCTGGATGTTAATCGCATAATCGCCCTGGTAGTTTTCGTTCCAGAACGGTGTGTTCTCTTTGGTGAACAGGCGCTTTTCTGCCGTTTGCGGCGTGCGCTTAATCAGGTTGTACTTGTAGGGCAGACGCACGGGAGAGGCGATCAGCAGCTGGCGCTGTGGATCGATCGCCACCGAGCCCCAGTTAAACACGCCGATATTGCCCGGGAACACCAGGGTGCCGGACTCGGTCGGTGGCGTCCACGGGTTGCCGTCATAGCGCAGCGAGTGGAACTCGATGCGGCAGGCCATCTGATCGAACGGCGAGATACCCCACATCGCTTTTTCATCCAGCGCTTTCGGAATAAAGTTCAGCGCGGATACCGGCTGGCTAGCGGCAAAGCTCTGACCGGTGACGCCGCCGCTGGTGGAAACTTCCTGCTGATTAACCGGGTACACCGGCTGGCCGGTCAGGCGGTTAAGCACAAACAGGTTGCCGGTTTTGGTTGGCAGGATCACCACCGGCTGTTTCTGGCCCTGATAATCAATATCAAGGATCGAAGGCTGCGACGGGTTATCGCGATCCCATAGGTCGTTGTGGGAAGACTGGAAGCGCCACTTAAAGGCACCGGTGTGCAGATCCAGCGCCACCAGGGTGTCACGGAACTTCTCAGTATTGCTCTCCGGCTGGCGTTCAATACCCACTTCATCCGGCGCGGCGTTACCAAACGGCACGTAGACCAGGCCATTTTTTACGTCGGCACTCAGGGTGGCCCACGCCAGCGGCGAGTCATGTGGATACTGTTGGTCAGCCGCGATCGGCTGGGTGTTTTCCGGATTGGCCGGATCAAAATTCCACACCAGTCGGCCGGACTGCACGTCATAGGCGCGGATCACCCCGGACGGGTTGCCGCTGCTGTAGCCGTTATCCATCGCCGCGCCGCCGACGATCACCAGATTACCGGCCACCAGCGGTGCGGAGGTTTGCATCAGCGCGTTAGGACGCACTTCTCCCATACTGGTATGCAGATCCACCACGCCCCGATTGCCGAAATCTTCGCACAGTTTGCCGGTGTCGGCATCCAGGGCAATCAGCTTCGCGTCAATGCTGGCGTTAAAAATACGTTTGCGGCATGCGGCAGCTGTCGCAACCTGTGCCTGAGCTGTCTCTGCGCCCTGCGGCTGTACCGAGCCGTCCCAGTAGCTGACGCCGCGGCAGGTCTGGTGCTGCCACATCAGCGAGCCATTATTGGTCGGCTGGTATTTCCACTTAACCGCACCGGTTTCCGGATTCAGCGCATGTACTTCATCGTGCGGTGTGCAGAAGTAGAGCGTATTGTTCACCTTCAGCGGCGTGGCTTCAAAGGTGTATTCGCTGGCGTCTTTCGCCGCATCACGCAGGTCGCCGGTATGATAGGTCCAGGCCACCTCCAGATCGCCTACGTTATCTTTAGTGATCTGGTTCAGTCGTGAGAAGCGCAGGCCGCTGTCGGTGCCGCCATAAGCCGCCCACTCCTCGCCTGCGCCATCGATCAGCGCGCTGTTACGTGGCGTGGTAATGGTGCCCGGCTGCGGGAAGGGATCGTAAAACATCAGCCCGATAACGATAACGATCATCACCGCCACGGTGCCGCCCAGCAGCGGATGGAAGCGGCGCTCGTGCCCGGCCGCGCGGGTCAGCGGGCGCACAACCCACGGCAGCGCCAGCCACAGGCCGATCAGGCCGATCAGGTCGCCGCGAGGGATCCACTGCCATTTATCAAAACCAACCTCAAAAACAGTCCAGGCCAGCACCAGCCACATCAGAATGGCATAAATGGTCAGCGCAATAGCCTTTTTACGGAACAGCGCAATGGCGGTTATCAGCAGCCCTACCGCAATAATGGCGTAAAACGGCGTACCCCCTGCCAGCAGCAGCTGGCTGCCCATATAGAGCATCGCAAGGCCGACCAGCGCAATCACCACGCTGGTAAATTTGTTAATCATGACTCTCCCCTGTGTGTTAATGCTGCCCGACAACGGCCGTGGCATACTTACGAATCTTTACCATAAGAATACATAAACATAACAAAATGGGTCAGTAATCATAACAACAGGCGATGCAGGGTTATTAATCAACAACCTCCAACATTATGAAATATATGGAAATATAATAAAAAAAAGCGTTGAGGGTTTTCCCTCAACGCCGTGCAGATAGCATAAATTGCTAATTTATCGGCGGCAGCTGCAGGTTGCTGCGGAAGTCATGGCCCGGATAGTCTTCATCGATCAGCTGGCGTTTACGCAGCTCCGGCAGCAGGCCGTTGATCAGCAGATCCTGCTGGTCCGGCTGGCCCAGGCCGTGCAGCGAAATGACGTCCAGCACGCCGGCGCGGTAACGCTCTTCAATCGCGTCGGCCAGCGACTCCGGCGTGCCGGCGACAAACCAGTGGCCGGTCTCTTCTGCCTGAACGATCAGCTCGCGCAGCGTTAACCCCTGGCGGGCAAACCCGACGAAAATCTCCGCCCGACCGCGACGACGGTTTACCGCGTCCGTATCCGGCAGCAGGCTTTCCGGGATCGCTTTATCCAGCGGCAGTTCGGAGAGGTCGATCTCGCCGCCGAGCATATCCGCCACCCGCAGCCGGCCGCGATCCAGGTTAATCCGCTCATGTTTTTCCCGCAGGCGGCGTGCCACGTCTGCCGGGCTGTCGCCAATAATCGAGTGGAACGAGTTCATCACCAGCGGCAGCCCCTGCGGGCGGCCAAAGCCCTGTGCCCTGCGGCGAATTTCACTGACGAAGGACACGGCAGCGGCCAGCGTCGGCTGCGAGGTATAAATCACTTCGGCATACCGGGCACCGAGGGTAATACCTTCCTCCGACTGCCCCGCCTGAAAC
>NZ_JRZZ01000041.1:0-20090 GCF_002865965.1 Erwinia sp. B116 | reverse complement strand
GCCGGGTGCAGCTTACGCGGATCGACGCTGACCCCGCCGCTGGCGCTGCGGGTGACCGCCTGTGGATCGTTGGCGTCAAACAGCGCGTTAACCACCTCAACAAACTCGGTGGCTCGCGCGTAACGCGCCTGCGGCGACGGCAGCACTTCGCCGAAGTTCTCCTCCCCCACCGACGAGGTGACGGCGTTCCAGCCCGCCCGGCCGCCGCTCAGGTGATCGAGGGTACCGATCTGCCGGGCCAGGTTATAAGGATGCTGGAAGGTGGTAGTGACGGTGGCAATCAGGCCGATCTGCGACGTGGCCTGGCTCAGCGCGGCCAGCGCGATCAGCGGGTCCTGGCTGCCGGTAATGCCGGCCAGCCCGGCCGGATCGCTCTGCAACAGATCGGCGGTAAACAGACCGGTGATTTTTTCACGCTCGGCAATTTTTGCCAGTTCGACGGCGCGGCGGATGCCGGTTGCCGGATCGGTATCACTGGCGGCGGCGAGCACGCTGGCCGCGCCGACCAGCGTTTTTAAACGTCTGCGATGAGTAGTCACTTTTTGTTCCTTTAATTCAAACGGATATCCGTTCAAATTAGAGAAATACGCAGTTAACGCCACCAACAAAAATGAATGTGGTTGGGTAAAAAACGTATAAGCCCGCGCGCGGTCGCCCGAAAAAACCGTTGCCGCCCCGCGCGTCGGCAGGCATCATGCTGTCGCCGAATTTTCCTGCCGTCTGCCGGTCGAAGGCCCGCCATGCACAACCGCTTCCTGCCCACCGCACTCGGGCTCTATCTTAACTATCTGGTTCACGGGATGGGCGTGCTGCTGATCGCCCTGAATATGCCGCCGCTGATGCAGCAGTGGCACACCAACGCGGCCGGCGTGTCGGTGGTGGTGGCCTCGCTGGGCATCGGGCGGCTGGCCGCTCTGCTGCTGGCCGGGGTGCTGTCTGACCGCTTTGGCCGTAAGCCGTTTGTTTACCTTGGGATGCTCTGCTACCTCGGCTTTTTTGTCGGCATCGTCAGCGCATCATCGGTCGGCGTGGCCTTCGCCTTTGGCCTGCTGGCCGGCGTCGCCAACAGCCTGCTGGACGCCGGCACCTATCCGGCGCTGATGGAGTCGTTTCCGCACACGCCCGGCACCGCGCTGATCGTGGTCAAGGCGTTTGTTTCAGCCGGGCAGTTTCTGCTGCCGTTCCTGGTCGGCGCGCTGGCGCTGAGCCACGCCTGGTTTGGCTGGTCGTTTATGGCGGCAGCCGCGGTGATGCTGCTGAACGCCCTCTGGCTTCTGCGGCGGCCGTTCCCCGATCGTCATTACGCTGCGGCTGCCCGCACGCCAGCGCCTGCGCTGGCCGCCAAGGCCAGCTCGGTGATATTCTCTGCTTCACGCTGTATGGTTATATTTCGATGGCCACCTTCTGGCTGGTCAGCCAGTGGCTGGCGCAGTACGGGATGACGGTGGCCGGTTTAGCCTGGGATTCCGCCCTGCGTCTGCTGAGCCTGTATACCGTCGGTTCGCTGTGCGGCGTGCTGGTGACCGCCGTACTGGCCGATAAGCGGGTGCGCAGCGCCACGCTGCTGCCGTGGTACAACGCCATTTCGGTGCTGGCACTGCTCACCGTCTGCCTGTGGCCCGGCCCGGTTACCGTGCGGCTGTTTGCGCTGGTATTCGGGTTCTCGGCGGCGGGCGGGGTGGTACAGCTGGGGTTGGGGCTGATGGCGCAGCGCTTTCCCGACGCGCGCGGCAAAGCCACCGGGATCTATTACAGTGCGGGCAGCGTGGCCACCTTCACGGTGCCGCTGGTGGCGGCAAAGCTGTCGCAGACCAGTATCGCCAGCATACTGTGGTTTGATCTGCTGCTGGCCGCCACCGGGCTGCTGCTGGCGGGAGTGATTAGCCTGCGTCAGCCCTCGCGCAAGGCCGCAGATAAAAAAACACGGCTCCGCCAGAGCGAAGCCGTATCAGTGGAGCAGAATTCCTCTCCGTCTGCAGAAAAACTGCGTGCAGATTAACGCACGATCAGCCCCAGCAGAATACCCAGCGCACCGAAGTCAGAGTCGCTGAAGGTGGTGTTCGCCAGGCCAATGCTGCCGAGCACCGGCAGCAGGAACACCGGAATAAAGGTGATCAGCAGGCCGTTGGTGAACGAACCGAGGATCGCCCCGCGACGCCCGCCGGTGGCGTTACCAAACACGCCCGCCGCTGCACCAACGAAGAAGTGCGGCACCACGCCCGGAATAATCACCGTCATGTTCAGCGCATACAGGATAAACATCCCCAGCACGCCGGCAACAAAGCTGCTGAGGAAGCCCACCAGCACCGCGTTCGGCGCGTACGGGAACACCACCGGGCAGTCCAGCGCCGGTTTGGCGTTCGGCACCAGCCTGTCGGAAATCCCTTTAAAGGCCGGGACGATCTCGGCAATAACCATACGCACGCCCTGCAGCACGATATAGACGCCGGCGGCAAAGGTGATCGACTGCATCAGCGAGAACATAAACCAGTTTTTACCACCGGCGTTCATCTCTTTCACCGCCGACGGGCCGGCCACCAGGCAGGTGAAAATGAAGATAAAGAACATGGTGAAGGCAATCGCCACCGGCGTGTCGCGCAGGAACAGCAGGCTTTTGGGTACCTGCATATCTTCCGTCGACTTCTCTTTATTACCAAACTTGCTGCCGATAAACGCCGACAACAGCTGAGAAATTGAGGAGAAGTGGCCGAAGGCAACGTCATCCGACCCGGTGACTTTCTTCATATACGGGTGAATAATCGCCGGGAAGAACACCATTGATACGCCTACCACCAGCGAACCTACCGCAATCAGGCTGACGCCCTTCATGCCGGCGGTCGCCAGAATCACCGCCACCATCATCGACATAAACAGCGTATGGTGACCGGTCAGGAAGATGTACTTCCACGGCGTAAAGCGCGCAATGGCGATGTTAATCACCATGGCAAAGAACATGATCATCGCCATTTCGGTACCGAAGCTCTTCTGCGCCACGGCAACGATCGCTTCGTTATTCGGCACCACGCCCGGAATCCCGAACGCATGATGGAAGATAGCGGCAAAATCGCTCAGCGAGGAGACGATCAGGCCGGCACCGGCACCGAGGATCAGGAAGCCCATCACCGTTTTGACCGTACCTTTAATCACTTCGGTGGCGGGCTTTTTCTGCGCCACCAGGCCAATCAACGCGATCAGCCCGACCAGGATCGAGGGTTCGGACAGCACATCACTCATTAAAAAACGGAAGAATTCCATTTTTAGCTCCGGTTACAGTGCGCCGAGTTCGGTTAAGGCGGCAGAAATACGCTCTTTCATCGCCACCTTATCCACCATGTTTTGCAGCGAGACGATCTTACCGCCCACCTGCTGCGCTACCAGCTGCTCGGCGATATCGGAGGTGCCAACGAAGATATCGCTGCTGGTCCCTTTCGCAGATCCCAGGTCAACGTGATCGACTTCAGCCGCCACACCCAGGTCTTTAACGATATTTTTAATGCTCATTTCCATCATCAGGCTGGTGCCCAGGCCGTTGCCACACACTACGGTAATTTTCATCTGTTGGTCCTCTGGTTGAATTCAGTAACGCGAAATAATGGATAAAATCTGACTGACCTCTGTCGCCGCCATCAATGCCGCGGTATCCTCAGGGGTATCAAAAAGCTGCGCCAGCGCGGTCAGGATGCCGATATGGCTGTTGCTGTCGGTGGCAGCCAGCACGATCAGCAGGTGCACCGGATCGTTACCTTCCGAGTCGAAGTTGACGCCCTGCTGTACCACGGTCAGGCTGACGCCGATCTTACAGGCACCCTCTTCCGGGCGGGCGTGCGGCATTGCAATGCCGGGGCCGACCACGTAGTAAGGGCCGATCGCTTCATGCGAGCGGTAAATAGCCTCGACGTAACGGGCTTCGATAGTGCCGTTATCGCGCAGCGGCTGGCAGCTGCGGGTGACCGCCTCACGCCAGTCGGTGCAGGCGGGCAGGATCTGAATGACCTCTGGAGTCAGTAAATCTTTCAACATGGGATGGTTACCTTAATGAATTTTCATGGGCAGAGTAGTGGCTCAGACAGCGGATTAATGTGACCAACATCTAAAAAGTTAACGCTAACTGTTATAACTATCATTAAATGTGACCGGCTTATCATAAGCCGGTGAAAGGCTTGTGCTCTGAAGACGGTAGCGGCACACTGCCCGCAGTCATCGCGCCGTTGGCGGTAGCAAAGGGAGAAACCAGGATGCGCAAGCGTCGTAGTAGTGGTCGGGTTACGCTGCAGGATGTGGCCGATTATGTTGGCGTGGGGATCATGACGGTGTCGCGAGCGATGCGCACTCCGGAGCTGGTCTCAGATAAAGTTCGCCAGCAGGTAGAAACTGCGGCCAGCCAGCTGGGTTATCAGGCCAGCCTGCCTGCCAGTGAACTGGTTGCTACCCCGGCTAATGGCCGGGTGACGCTGCAGGAGGTGGCCCGCCACGCCGGCGTCGGGCCGATGACCGTGTCCCGCGCGCTGCGCGATCCGTCGCTGGTTTCCGAATCTGCGCTGCAAAAAATTCAGCAGGCGGTGGCGGCAACCGGCTACGTGCCCAACCAGGCGGCGGCCGCGCTGGCCTCCGCACAGCTGCACACCGTGGCGGTGCTCTACCCTTTTCAGCACGACCGCGCCAGCAACCGCTTTGTGCAGGCGTTGCAGCAGACGCTGAGCAAACAGCCGTTTCAGCTGATTATGGCCTGCCACGAATACCATCAGTACGGCGAAACGCCGCTGGTGGAAAAGCTGCTGCAGAACCGCCCCTCGGCGCTGGTGCTGTTCGGCGCGCAGCTGTCAGAGAAGACCTGCGCGCTGATTGCCCAGGCCGAGCTGGTGACGGTGAACGTCTGCGGCGCGGAGCGCTTTCCTGCCGATATCACGCTGAATATGGCGATCGGCGATGCCGCCGAGCGGCTGACCCGCTATCTGCTGGACAAGGGCTACCGGCGCATCGCATTTATCGGCGCACACACCGATAACCGCCTGCACCGTCAGCAGCTGAACGGCTGGCACAAGGCGATGCTGGCGCATTACCAGAACGCCGACCTGATGATTACCGTGCCGGAAGCGCCCACCCTGCAGCAGGGCCGCTACGCGCTCGGCCAGCTGTTGCAGAACCAGCCGGACCTCGACGCGATCATCTGTAGCCACGAGGAGCTGGCGTTTGGCGTGCTGGCCGAATGCCAGCGGCGGCTGATGAAGGTGCCCTATGACCTGGCGGTGGCCTGCCTCGACGGTTCCGATAACTGCGATCACACCTTCCCGGCGCTGACCTCAATGCGGCTGAACTATGAGCAGCTCGGCCAGCAGGTGGGCGAACAGCTGATGGCGATGCTCGATAACGCACCGCCGGCGCAGGAACAGCAGCTGAAATTTACTCTGGAGCCGGGGGCAAGTAGTTGAGCTCCGGTTCAGCAACCGCGGTCCGGCGCTCTGATCGCCGCCCGACAGCCTGCGCGCGCAGAGTGCCATTTTGCAAGAGAAGGTCCGCCGCAGAAGCACACTGCAACTGCTCGCTGCTGATGACAAACAGCCGGTGCGGATGCAGATCCCGGTCATTCCCCCACGCATAGCCAGCCCATAAGGCGTGAAATTCACCCCACGAAGGAATGGATTTCAAAGGCCTTCCCTCCTCGCTGCCGTCCGAGAGGTAGACGTGGTAGTCCGGCTGGGCAAGGGCCCAGGCGATCATCACTTCCCAGAAACGTTTGCCGTCGCCGGTGTGTTCACTGTCTGACACCACGATCGCATAGCGTGACAGGAAATGGCGGAAGAACCGTTTCGCTATGCCGCTTACCACATCCTGGTGCTGCGGCAGCACGGTACGCCAGACCATAATCTGCGTACAGGTTTCGCGTAACGGGACAATATGTTTTAACAGCAGCAGCTTAACGGCATAAACGGTTTCCGGCTCTTCGGTTTCCGCAATCAGCCGGTACTGGTCTTCCTGCAATGAACTTACCAGCCGATAGCCCGGCGGCAGGCTGAACCCTTCCAGTGTAAAATCGCGCACGCCTTTGGCCAGAAAATAGCGCGTGTCATCGCTGTTTCTTCCCGAAATAACGCTGCCGAATTTTTCATCAAAACCCGCAGCGGGTATCAGAAATGGCATCCCTGAATTCCTTATGGCTGTATTCATCCTCACCCTCCTTTTGCGTCACTCTGATTAAACCCGAACGCAGCAGGCGGCACCGCCGGTGGTCAACCCACCGGTAACGCTCACCTGACGCTACGCATCGCCGCTCTGACGATCAAGTATGCTGTTTTTTTCTACAGCATGCTTCCCAAAATATTTCCGAAAAGCACAATAGTTACATTCCGCTTGCGCACCGTCCCGCATCTTCGGATAGTCTGTGGTACAGACCCGCCACTATTCAAGGAGATAACATGACGCAAAACCTGACGGTCACCGCCGCGCTGGATACCCTGGAGACCCATTACGCGGCGGCGGTCGATGCGCTGCGCGATGCCGTTACCGCCTTTATTGCCGACGGTACCCTGCCCGATGCCGCCGCGCGTGCCGCCGGCCTGTTCGTCTACCCGCAGCTGCGCGTCAGCTGGAACGGCGCGGCCCCGGCGCAGCGGCTGACCCGCGCCTTTGGCCGCTTTACCCGCCCCGGTAGCTACAGCACCACCGTTACCCGCCCGGCGCTGGTGCGGCGTTACCTGAGTGAACAACTGGAGTTACTGGCGTCGGAGTACCCGGTCACCATTGAGGTACTGCCCTCAGATCAGGAAATCCCCTTCCCCTACGTGATCGACGGCTCCGGCCTGGCGCTGGACCGCAGCATGAGCGCCGGCCTCGCCCGTCACTTCCCAACCACCGAGCTGGCGCTGATCGGCGACGAGAACGCCGACGGCCTGTTCCAGCCGGGTGAAACCTTCCCGCTGTCGCACTTTGACGCGCTGCGCACCGACTTTTCGCTGGCGCGGCTGCGCCACTACACCGGCACCCCGGTGGAGGATTTCCAGCCTTACGTGCTGTTTACCAACTACACCCGCTACGTGGATGAGTTTGTGCTGTGGGCCTGCGAGCAAATCGCTGACCCGGACTCGCCCTATCAGGCCCTCTCCTGCGCCGGAGGCATCACCATCACCCGCGACACGCCGCACCCGGAGCAGACCGTCACCGACGTGGCGTGGAAAAAGCACCAGATGCCGGCCTGGCACCTGATTGCGGCGGACGGCCACGGTATTACCCTGGTTAATATCGGCGTTGGCCCGTCGAATGCCAAAACCATCTGCGATCACCTCGCGGTGCTGCGCCCGCACGCCTGGCTGATGATCGGCCACTGCGGCGGCCTGCGTGAAAGCCAGACCATCGGCGACTACGTGCTGGCGCACGCCTATCTGCGTGATGACCACGTGCTGGATGCGGTGCTGCCGCCGGATATCCCGATCCCAAGCATTGCCGAAGTGCAGCGCGCGCTGTACGACGCCACCAAACAGGTCAGCGGCATGCCGGGGGAAGCGGTAAAACAGCGCCTGCGTACCGGCACGGTGGTCACCACCGACGACCGCAACTGGGAGCTGCGTTATTCTGCTTCCGCGCTGCGCTTTAACCTCAGCCGCGCGGTGGCGGTGGATATGGAGAGCGCCACCATTGCCGCCCAGGGTTACCGTTTTCGTGTACCCTACGGCACGCTGCTGTGCGTCTCCGATAAGCCGCTGCACGGCGAGATCAAGCTGCCGGGCCAGGCCAACCGCTTCTATGAGGGGGCAATCTCCGAACATCTGCAGATTGGTATTCGCGCCATCGACCTGCTGCGCGCCGAGGGCGACCGCCTGCACTCGCGCAAGCTGCGCACCTTTGATGAACCGCCGTTCCGCTGATTCTGCGGCAGTACCGTATCTGCTGCCCGTGCGCTATTGCGGCTGACTGAATCGCACCCGTGCCGCCACGGCACGGGTCGCGTAAAAACACGGCTGGCCTTACGCCATGGCCAGGACAGATAACGAGCCACCCGCTGGTGACACCTGTCGCTGTTACAGGTGTCACATCCCGCCCGGTGCACCCCGGCACAGTGGTTCAGGTCAAAATTAACCCATTGAATTAAAACAACTTCACTCAACCTCCCGATCCTGGCACGCTTTTCGCAATTCCCTGCGCGAGTCTCTGCTCCGGCTGATGCATAAGGCACAGCAATGGACAGGGTTAAGCCAGTCTCAGGGAGACAGTATGAAAGCAGCTCGTTGGTATAAAGCACGCGACATCCGCATCGATGATATTGAAGAGCCCCAGGTTTCCGCCGGTCAGGTCAAGATTAAAGTCGCCTGGACCGGGATCTGCGGCAGCGATCTGCATGAGTATCTGGCCGGGCCGATCTTCGTTCCGGTCGACCAGCCGCATAAAATCAGCCATGACATTGCGCCGATCGTGATGGGCCACGAGTTCTCCGGCGAAGTGGTGGCGGTGGGCAGCGGCGTAACCCGCGTTAAGGCCGGCGACCGCGTGGTGGTCGAGCCGATCCTCTCCTGCCAGCAGTGTGAAGCCTGCCGCGAAGGCAAATATAACCTGTGCGGCGACCTCGGTTTCCATGGCCTCTCCGGCGGCGGCGGTGGCTTCTCCAGCTTTACCGTGGTGGCCGAGCATATGGTGCACCGCATGCCGGACGCGCTGAGCTATGAGCAGGGTGCGCTGGTTGAACCGGCCGCCGTTGCGCTGCACGCGGTACGCATGAGCAAGCTGAAAGCGGGTGACAAGGCGGCGGTATTCGGTGCCGGCCCAATCGGCCTGCTGGTCATTGAAGCGTTGCGCGCGGCCGGGGCGGCGGAAATCTACGTGGTGGAGCTGTCGCCACAGCGTGCGGAGAAAGCCCGCGAACTGGGTGCCAGAGTGGTGATCGACCCGAGCAAAGAAGATGCGGTGGCCAAAATTCGCGAGCTGAGCGCGGGTGGCGTTGACGTGGCCTATGAAGTGACCGGTGTGCCGGTGGTGCTTAAGCAGTGCATCGACAGCACCCGTTATGAAGGCGAAACCGTTATTGTCTCGATCTGGGAAGGTGAAGCCTCATTCCACCCGAACAAAGTGGTGCTGGCCGAGCGCAGCGTGAAGGGCATTATCGCCTATCGCCATATCTTCCCGGCGGTGATGGACCTGATGACCCAGGGCTACTTCCAGGCCGACAAGCTGGTCACCAAGCGCATCGAGCTGGAGCAGCTGGTCACCGAAGGCTTTGACGCGCTGGTCAAAGAGAAACAGCAGGTGAAAATCCTGGTGCGTCCGCCGCAGGACTAAGCACGGCCGCTAACGGCACGCCGGCCGCATCTTTGTTCCCCTGAAGAAGCCTGTCTTCGCGGCCATCAGCCCAGCCTGCGCACGTTACACCCGTTACGGTGCGCAGGTTACTCTTCCCACAGTATGTGCCCCTGCTCAACACGCCCCTATTAACTCCTGTGCAACGGCGACCGTATGCCGTATCGCTGCATACGGCGGTAGAGCGTCATTCGGCTGATACCGAGCAGGCGCGCCACGGCGCTGTGGTTCCAGCGGGCGGCGTGCAGATGCTGCTCCAGCTCCTGCGCTTCCGGCGGTAAGCCCGGTGGGTTTTTCTGTCCGCTGCAGGCGGCGGCAGCTCCGTGACCTGACGCGCCGGCGTGCCCGGTCGCAGGGGCTGCCGGATGGTCTGCCGCACCGGCATACGATAGCGGCCCCTGCTGAGACGCCCCGGACGTAGCTGAGTTCATAACAAGATCCTGCGCCGCTGCGGCACGGGGAAAAATCTCTGCACTGGCGATGCCCTGCCCGCTCATCTGCAGCGTGTCCGGCAGATCGGCAGGTTCAATACGCCCGTTCAGGCTCATCGCGCTGGCGTAGTCCAGCGCGTTACGCAGTTCGCGCAGATTACCGGGCCAGCGATGTTGCTGTACACAGCGGCGCGCGGCGGGTGCCAGCTCCGCTTTACCGTCCAGCAGCGTGTCGATCAGCCAGTCCAGATCGCTGCGATCGCGGAGTGCGGGCAGCGTCACGCGTGCGCCCTGCAAGCGCCAGAACAGATCGGCGCGAAAACGCCCCTGCTCCACCCGCTGCTCAAGCCGATGGTGCGAGGCCGAAATCACCCGAATATCCACCCTCACCGGCCGCGTTCCCCCCACCGGCAGCACCTCTTTTTCCGCCAGCACCCGCAGCAGCCGGGTCTGCATCTCCAACGGCATATCGCCGATCTCATCGAGGAACAGCGTGCCGCCGTCTGCGGCCTGGATCAGTCCCGCCCGCGCCTTACTGCCGGCACCGGAGAAGCTGCCGGGCAGATGGCCAAACAGTTCACTCTCGATCAGCTGTGCCGGGATCGCCGCGCAGTTAACGGCGATAAACGGCCGTGCCCGGCGATCGCTGGCCTGGTGGAAGGCACGGGCAAAGTACTCTTTACCGCTGCCGGTCTCGCCCTGCACCACCAGGTTCAGCGAGGCGCTAAGCAGCCGGGCGGCACGCTGCAGCTGCTGATGCAGGGCCGCATCGCCGCCACACAGTGCCGCCAGCGGTGCGGGCAGTTCCGCGCACGCGTGCGCGGCGGGCCGGTCAGCGACACCGCACGGTGCGTGCCGATCGGCGGACGCGTGCGCGGCACGGCGTGCCGGCCGCAGCGGTGCAACCGCCGTGACAAACAGCTTATCGCCGCTGCGCGCCTGATCCAGCGTGGCAGGCTGCCCGCCGGCCAGCCACTGGGGCAGGCAGTCGAGGGTGGTGTTGAACAGACGCTCGATCGGCATCCCCAGCAGCGCGCTTTTGTCACCCGGCGGCGGCGCGCTAAGCCCCAGCTCGCCTTCCAGCAGGCGCTGGCCACGGTGGTTGTGGCCGGCCAGCCGTCCGCGATCGTCGAAGGCGATCAGAAATTCCGGGCTGCCACCGACAAAGGGTGCACCCGCGCTGAGCTGCAGCGTCCAGTTGTTCTGGTGACGATGGGCAAACCAGGCGTTCTCAATACGCGCAGCCCAGACCTGAGCAAGCTGCAGCGCCAGATGCTGGCTGGCGCGCGGCTGCGGCGAGCTGAGCGCCGAAATATCCAGAATCGCCTGCAGCTGCCCCTCGGGATCGAACAGCGGTACGGCGCTGCAGGTCAGCGGGATATGGGTTGCATCAAAGTGATCGGTCTGGTGCACGGTCAGCGCCCTGCCGGTAGCCAGCGCAGTGCCGACCGCACAGGTGCCGGCTACCGCTTCGGTCCACTCTGCGCCAAGAAACAGCCCGGCGCGGCGCAGGCTGACCTCGGCGTGGGCATCGCCCAGGTAATCTACAGTAATGCCGCTGGCGTCGGTCAGCAGCAGCACGTAGCCGGCCGCTGCGATCTGCTGATAGAGCTGCGTCAGGCCGTGGTGGGCGATATGGCGGAACTCCTCCATACGCTGGCGGTGTTCGCGCAGCTGCTGCCACGGCAGGATGCGCGCCTCCTGCATGCGCCCCGGCTCAAGGCCGTGATGCGTGACGCAGCGCTGCCAGGAGTCGCCGATCAGCTGCTCCTGCGGCGAACGGGCCAGCCAGCGTGCAGGTTCAGACAGATGTGCCATCACGGTGGCAATATGTTCACGCTGGTGCTGATTCACGGGATCCTCCTGTGGCGACATCAATAGTTGGCTGGCGCGGCTGACGTGGGCCGTTATCATACACCGTTTTTCCCGGACGGCGTCGCCGTGCGTAACGGGTCTGAACATTCGCGGGAATTTTTTTACCAGTCTGATAAGGCTTCGGTGCGGTGCCGCAAAGCCAGAGCGGTTAGCCGTTAAAAAACGCGGACGGGGTTCAAAAAATGCCAGAAAAAAGCCGCCTGTAGAGGCGGCCCGGATGATCAAAGGCAGGTTGTCATGACAAAGCGTCAGAGAACCGCCCTGAAGGCGTTACCATTTGTAGTCAACTGACGCAATTACCGAGCGACCGGTGCCGTAGAAGCAGGCGGAGTCGCCGCTGCAGGAGGCCACATAATGCTTGTCACTGAGGTTCTGCACGTTGAGCTGCAGCGTGGCGCCGCGCAGTGAAGGCACCGCTTTGCCCAGTTCATACTGCGCCATCGCGTCATACAACGTGTAGTGCGGTACGGTGTAAACCCCGTCGTCGCTGCCCGGCGCGGTGCCGGTGTAGCGCACGCCTGCACCCAGGGTAAGGCCGTCCAGCGGGCCGTTGAGAACGCTGTAGCTGCCCCAGGCCGAAGCCGCATGGCGCGGGATTGCAGCCGGGCTGTGGCCGACCTGCGAGGCATCCACCGACTCTTTGGTGACCACGGCGGTGTAGGTATAGGCGGCGGTCAGCTTCACCTCAGGAACCGGCTGCGCGTGCAGTTCGGTTTCCACGCCTTTCGAACGTACCTTACCGATCTGGCGGTAGTAGCTGGTAGCGAGCGCGCTGTCCCAGTAGAAGTCGGCGACGTTCTTCTGCTCAATATCAAACAGCGAGACGGTGATCATCGCATCACTGCCGGTGGGCTGATACTTAACGCCGATCTCCGCCTGCTTACCGGTGGTCGGCTTCAGCGGGCCGCTGCCCGGTCTGGCGTTCTCCAGCACCGGTTCGAACGAGGTACTGTAGCTGACGTACGGTGAAACGCCGGAGTCAAAGGCGTACAGCAGGCCGGTGCGGTAAGTGAACTTGCTGTCGTTAACGGTTTTATCGGTGCCGCCGCTGGTGCGGTCCCACAGACGCCCCTGCGACCAGTCGTTACGACCGGAGATCAGCAGGTTAAATCTGTTCCACTCCAGCTGATCCTGCAGATAGACGCCCACCTGATTCAGGGTTTTCTGCGTGTCCAGCGAGGTGTAGAACGCGCTCTCATTGACGTCAATATCAACCGGATTGCTCCAGTCGGTGTAGTCGGCATCCTGACGGGTAATCCGCGTATTCACGTGGCTGTAGCGGTAATCCACCCCACCCAGCACCGTATGCTGCACGTCGCCGGTGGCAAACAGCCCTTTCAGGTGGTTATCCACCCCCACTTCGTTGGTCAGCGCGGTTTCATGCTGCGGGCGGCGGCCGATGGTATGGTCGTTGGCGTCATCGTTGAAGGTATAAACGATATATTTATAGTCTTCATCGCGGTGGGTGTAGCGCAGGTTCTGCTGGAAGGAGAGCGCCTCGTTAAAGCTGTGATCCAGCTCGTAGCCGATCGACAGCTGCCTGCGGTGCGATTTGTAATACTCTGGATCGTTGGCGTTGACGTTGTAGTCATACGGGATATACCCGACGCTGGTCGGCAGCAGCGTGCCCAGCGCCGGCAGGAAGTTACGCGACCCGGCGTTCGGTTCATACTGGTAGCTGGTCAGCAGCGTGAAGCTGGTGTCTTCATTTGGCAGCCAGGTGATGGCCGGGGCGATGGCAATGCGCTGCTGCTTATTGCCCTTCACCTCTTCATGCTTAATGCTGCCGATGCCGTTCAGACGGTAGAACAGCGTATTGTCATCATTTAAGCGCCCGCCAAAATCAAACGCCGCCTCGCCCAGGTGATGATTGCCGGTGCTGAGCTTCACTTCATGAATGCTCTCCGCCGTCGGGCGTTTGCTGGTCATCACCAGCAGCCCGCCCGGGCTGACCTGGCCATAGAGCACCGAGGCCGGGCCGTGCACCATCTCCACCCGCTCCAGCAGCCACGGATCGAACTGCCCTGCCCCGCCGTTTTCGCTGGAAAGACCAAAGTGCAGGCCGTCCAGCAGCTTCGGCGCGTAGCGGAAGCCGCGGCTGATCACCTCATCGTTGCGGTTTGAGTTACCGCGATAGTTGGTGACCACGCCGCTGGTGTATCTCAGCGCGTCGGCCACCGAGGCCGGCCGCTGGTCGTCCATCTGCTCGCGGGTGACCACCGAGATCGCCTGCGGGGTTTTACGCAGCGGAGTGGCGCTTTTGGTGCCGGCAGCGCTCTCTTTCGCCACAATACCGCCGGACGGCGCGGTGACGCTTTCGCCAGCCTTAGCAGTCACGGTCAGCGTTGCGTCCGCCGCGGCCACGGCATGGATGGAGGGCAACAGCAGCAGCGAGGACGCCAGCAGCAGGCGCACTCCGCAGGCCTCAGCGGGAAGGGTTATAGCGGATTTTGCCGGTTTATTTTGTTCAGTCTTCATCGTTATCCCTGTCTTACGACAGCCTTGCTAAATAAACACCAGAGAAGGCCGGTCGCCCTTTTTTAGGCGCGATCCGGCGAACATGGGTAACCCTTCGCCCCAGCAGGGCGGGTTACTTTTATTGCTGCGCGAAAAAAGCCTTACACCCACAGGAGTTAGCACCATTATCAGCAGCGCGAACGCATATTATTGCAAATGTAAATAGTTCTCAATACTATTCAGATTAGCATTATTATATTTGTCGATGCCGATGCAGATAACCTGTCGACATCTCACCGTGAATTAAGGAAAAAAATCGTGATAAACGCGAAGTCGCTGCTCCCTCACGCGCAGCCGCGCGGCTGTGCCGCCGGCTGGCTGGCCGCTGACCACGTCGGGGAAGAGGCCTGGTGGCGAGAACTGGCGCACTGCGGTACGCCGCTGATCGAAACAGCGGACGACGACGCGCTGCTGATAAGCTTTTTCTGGCGCGATCCGGCGGGCGATGAAACGCGTTCGCCGGTGCGTCAGGTCTATATCAGCATTAACTGCGTCACCGATCATCATCACCCACAGCCGCAGAGCCTGCACCGCCTGCCGGGCACCGACGTCTGGCACTGGTCAGTCACGGTCGACGCCCGCTGGCGCGGCAGCTATTGCCTGATCCCGGCGGGCAGCGCCCAGCTGCCGCCCGCCTTCAGCGGCGATGCCGCCGCGCGCGCGCATCAGCAGCGCGAATGGTGGATTTCGCTGTTCCCGTTTGCCATCGCCGATCCGCTTAACCCCCGTGCGCCGCACTACAGCAGCCAGCGCCATCCGCTCTCTGCCGCCCATATGCCGCGCGCGCAGGAGCAGTCGGCCTGGCATCAGCTGGACGCCGGTCAACCGGCGCTGGCCGACCCGCAGCGCCTGCACAGCTTCAGCTGGGAGAGCAAACTGCTGGGCAACCGACGCCGCATCTGGATCTACACCACCGGTACCACCCCGACCCCGGAGACGCGGCCGCTGGCAATCCTGCTTGACGGGCAGAACTGGGTGGAGGGGCAGCCGGCCTTTGCCGCGCTGGACTGCGCCACGGAGAGCGGCCAGCTGCCGCCGGCGGTCTGGCTGTTTGTTGACGCGATCACGATGCGCCACCGCGAGCAGGAGCTGCCCTGTAACGCGGCGTTCTGGCAGGCGCTGCAGCAGGAGCTGCTGCCGCTGGTAAGGCAAAAGGTGGCGTTCAGCGGGCAGGCCGACCACACGGTGGTGGCCGGGCAGAGCTACGGCGGGCTGGCGGCGCTGTACGCCGGGCTGCACTGGCCGCAGCGCTTTGGTCGGGTGCTCAGCCAGTCCGGCTCATTCTGGTGGCCGGAAGTACGGCTGATTAAAGAGTTTAACAGCGATCTGAACGGGCAAACCGGCTGGCTGACCGCGCAGGTGCAAAGCGGCGCGCTGCCGCCGTCGCGGCTGAAGATCTTTATGGAGGCCGGCGACCGCGAAGGCGATATGGCGGCGCTCAGCCAGCAGATGCATGAAGCGCTGCAGCCGGGCGGTCACGCGATTTATTTTCGCATCTACGCCGGCGGCCATGATGGTTTGTGCTGGCGCGGCGGCCTGATCGACGGTATGCGCTGGCTGCTCGCCGACCTGACGATCGCCACAGATGAGCACGCCACTGATGCCTGATCGGCTACCGTAGCGGCCTGATGCTCAGGTGCCGGACAGGGTCTGCCTGAGCGGTCACCCTGCGCCTGCACCCGTGATCTGCTGCCTGGCGCATAGCGCCTGACGGTCACCGATGCCCCTGGCCCCACCCGTTGCCCACACGGGCTGCGGGGTGCGGCCAGTTATCCGGGGCGGTGATAGCGCCCGCACGGGACGATCATCGGCGTGTGTGACACCGGATCGTCAACGATCACGCTCGCCATGCCAAACACCTGCTGCACCAGCGCGGCGCTGATAATCTCCGCCGGTTTGCCTTCCGCCACGATCGTGCCAGCGCGCATTACGATCAGATGGTCGGCGTAGCGGCAGGCCTGGTTGAGATCGTGCAGCACCGCCACCAGCGTGTGGCCGTGCTGCTGGTTCAGCTCGCGGAACAGATCCAGCAACTCAATCTGATGGGCGATGTCCAGCCAGGTGGTGGGCTCATCCAGCAGCAGCAGCGGCGTCTGCTGCGCCAGCACCATCGCCACCCACACCCGCTGCCGCTGGCCGCCGGAGAGTTCGTCGACGCTGCGCTGCGCCAGATCGCTGACGTTAGTGGCCGCCATTGCCGCCTCGACCGCCTGGTGATCGGCCTCGCTCCACTGGCGCAGCAGGCTCTGATGCGGATAACGCCCGCGCGCCACCAGATCGGCGACGCTAATCCCCTCCGGCACGATAGCGTGCTGCGGCAGCAGGCCAAGCTGACGCGCCAGCGCTTTGGTCTCCATCTGGTGAATATCCTGACCGTCCAGCAGCACCTGGCCGCTGCGCGGCCTGAGCAGGCGACACAGCGAGCGCAGCAGCGTTGACTTGCCGCAGGCGTTCGGCCCGATAATCACCGTGAATTTGCGGTCCGGGATCTGCACGCTGAGGTCGCGGGCGATCACCTTCTGTTCGTAGGCCAGCGTCAGGCCGGTGGCCTGCAGGCGGGCTGAGATAGTATCCATCAACGTCGTGACTCCCTGATTAGTAATCCGATCAGATACAGGCCGCCGATGCTGACGGTGACGGCACCGACCGGCAGCTGTATCCCGTTAAATCCCTGCTGGGCGAGAGCGTCGGCCAGCAGCAGCAGCAGCGCGCCGGTGGTGGCCGCCGAGAACAGCGGCACGCCGGGCGCGGCGGTGAGCCGCCGGGCGATCTGCGGCGCGGCCAGCGCGATAAAGGCAATCGGCCCGGCGGTGGCGGTGGCAACGGCGGTGAGCACGATCGCACCAAACATCAGCTGCAGGCGGCTGCGCCCGGTGTTGATGCCCAGCGCGCGGGCGCTGTCGTCCCCCATCTCCATCAGCTGCAGGCGGCGGCCCGCCAGCAGCACCGCGACCAGCGTCAGCGGCACCACCAGCAGCGCCGACTGTCCTTTTGCCCAGGTCAGGCCGTTCAGCGTGCCTGCGCCCCACAGCGCGGCACTCATCGCCTTCTCCAGCGAAGCGCTGATAATCAGCCAGGTGTTGAGCGCCGACAGCACCGCACCAACGCCGATGCCGACGATAATCAGGCGAAATCCGGCGATGCCCTGCCGCCAGGCCAGCAGCCAGACCAGCGCGGCGGCGGCAATGCCGCCCAGCAGCGCGCCGAAGGCGGTCTGATAAAAGCCGCCGTTAAACAGCACGATCGCCACCAGCGCGCCGGTGTAAGCACCGGTATTAAAACCGATCACGTCCGGGCTGCCGAGCGGGTTGCGGATCGCCGACTGGAAAATCGCGCCGCTGACGCCCAGTGCGGCACCGAGCACCAGCGCCAGCACCACCCGCGGCGCGCGCCACTGGGTAATCACCGTCACCACTCCGCGCGGCCCTTCGCCCTGCAGCGCCTGCCACAGCTGGCCCGGCGTCACCGTCAGCGTACCGTGCGCCAGGGCAAACAGCCCGGTCAGCAGCGCCAGCAGCAGCAGAATGAAGTTAACCCACAGTACCCGCCGCGACAGCCGCAGGCTGAGCGGGCCGCCGCGCCGGCCGATCAACACAACAGAATCAGACATCGGCGGCTCCTGACGATTTTTGACGGCGTACCAGCCAGATCAGCACCGGTGCACCAAACAGCGCGGTGACCACCGAAACCCGCAGCTCGCCGCTGACCATCAGCCGCCCGGCGATATCCGCCGTCAACAGCAGGATCGGCGCCAGCAGCAGCGACCCGACTAATATCCAGCGCTGATCCGGCCCGGCCCAGCGCCGGGCAATGTGCGGCACCATCAGCCCGATAAAGGCGATCGGGCCGACCAGCGCGGTGGCCGATCCACAGAGCAGCGTCACCGCCAGCAGCGCCAGCAGGCGCACCGCAATCACCCGGGTGCCCAGCGCCGCCGCCAGCTCTTCGCCCATGCTTAGCGCATTCAGCGATCGCGGCGTGGCCAGCGCCAGCAGCAGGCCGACGATAATCGCCGGCGCCACCAGCAACAGGTTGTCCACCGAGCGAATATCCAGCGTGCCGGCCTGCCAGAAGCGCAGCTGGTCATAGGTTTGCGGGTTAAGCAGCGAGACCGACGAAGTGAAACCGTTAAGCACCGCGGTCAGCGCCACCCCGGCCAGCGTCAGCCGCACCGGACTGACCCGCCCGCCGCCGAGCGAGCCGATCAGCCATACCGCCACGCTGGCCAGCAGCGCGCCGGCCCACGCCAGCCCCAGCCAGCCAGCCATGCCGCTGACGTTAAACAGCGTGATGCCCAGTACCATGGCAAAGCTGGCCCCGGCGTTAACGCCGAGGATCCCGGGATCGGCCAGCGGGTTGCGGGTCAGCGCCTGGATCACCGCCCCTGCCCCGCCCAGCGCCAGGCCGACCAGCAGCCCGGCCAGGGTACGCGGCAGCCTGGCCTCAATAATAAGGGTAGCGTCCGCGCTGTGCAGCTGGCCGCTCAGGCTGTGCCAGACCACCGCCGGCGCGATGCTTTTCGCACCGATAAACAGGCTGGCGATGCTGACCAGCAGCAGCACCAGCAGTGCCAGGGCGATCGCGGGTAGCCGCGATCGCGAGGCGCGGTCGGGCGCAGAAGATCCGCTCAGGATTGCAGGGCTCACGGCGTTTTAAAGCGCTGTTCAATGCGCTCCAGCAGGTTGCTGGCGCTGTAGTAATCCAGCCTGAAGGTGTCCGGCCCGAACGCCCATACCCGCTTCGCCATCACCGGCGGCAGCGCTGCCAGGAACGGGTTGCTCAATACCTTAGCCACCGTGTCGTCGTCGGTGGCAAACAGCAGCACTGACTGACCCGTTATTCCCGCCGCCATCGTTTCGCCCGAGAGCTGGATAATATCGTTGCGCCTGCCCATGCTGCTGCCGCCATGCACCTCCGACGGCGGCATTGCCAGGCTGAAGCCCAGTTCAGTGAGCAGCTTGCCCTGCGCCGAGGCCGGGGTCCACAGGTTGACCCCGCGCCCGTCCTCATAATAAACCAGCGCCGACACCGGCTGCGGCGGCAGGGTAATCGCCTGTTTCACCCGCTGCACGCGCTGCGCAAAGCGCTCGCTGACCCGTTTTGCATCGGCCTCATGGCCGGTGGACGCACCCAGCTCCGCCGCCAGCTGTTGCCAGCTTTTATCGCCGTAGTCGACCACCAGCACCGGCGCTATCGCCGCCAGCTGCTCCTGCAGTTTCACCGCCGAATCGCCGCCGGTCGCCGCAATGACGATCAGATCCGGTGCCGCAGCGGCGATGGCCTCCGCATTCGGTTCACTGACATAGAGCGGCTGCAGGCCGCGTTCGGATGCCACCTGGCTCCACTGGGTGAAAAAGCCGCGATCGTCGGCCACCGACGTCCTGCGCGCGGTCGCCCCCGATCCCACCAGCGGCGCGTTAATTGCCAGCAGCGTGCCGGTCAGCGTCACGCTGGTTGAGACGATGCGCTGGGGTTGCTGCTGCAGGGTTAATGGCCCCTGCGGCGTTTGCAGGGTACGCGGCCAGCCGCTGGCTGACGGCTGAGCGTTGTTTTGCTGAGGTGCAGCCTGAGCCTGGTCGTTGCCGTTCTGCATCGCGGGCTGCGGCGGTTCCACGTGATGATCATTCGTGGCTGACGCCGTCGTTGAATCAGAGTGCGCTTGCGCAGCTGGCGCGGTTGTGTTTGGATCCGATTGCGGATTATCGCAGCCGCTAACGGCAAGAACGAGCAGTAGCGAGGTGAAGGTCATCGCGCCGCGCAGAGCGGAAGAGGAGAGGTTCATGGCGATCAACTGACTGAAAATGAGTCTTATTATCATACCTGCAGACGCAGTGAAATCAAACGCTTTGCACTGCAGCCACGCAGTTGTCCTTTCCGATTTCCATTCCCCGACTACCCTTTTCGCCCGCGTCCTCCCTGTTGGCTGTTGCGTTGCTGTCTTAAGGGCGTAGCTTCCTGCTCTCGTGGTGGGTTCGGCTGATGCGT
>NZ_JRZZ01000040.1:0-31860 GCF_002865965.1 Erwinia sp. B116 | reverse complement strand
GAGCGCTGGCGCAGCCACTCCACCACCTCGCGCTTTGCGGCGGTATAGCCGCCGGAGGCGCCGCCCAGCGCTTTGCCCAGCGTGCCGGTGATAATGTCCACCCGCCCCATCACCTCACAGTATTCATGGCTGCCGCGCCCGCCGGCACCGACAAAGCCGACCGCATGGGAGTCGTCGACCATCACCAGCGCCTGCCAGCGATCGGCAAGGTCACAGATGCCGCGCAGGTTGGCAATCACCCCGTCCATCGAGAACACCCCGTCGGTGGCGATCAGAATATGGCGGGCACCCGCTTCGCGCGCCTGGCGCAGGCAGCTTTCCAGCTCCGCCATATCGTTGTTGGCGTAGCGGTAACGCTGCGCCTTGCACAGACGAATACCGTCAATAATCGAGGCGTGGTTCAGCGCGTCTGAGATCACCGCATCTTCCGGACCAAGCAGCGTCTCAAACAGGCCGCCGTTGGCGTCAAAGCAGGAGGAGTAGAGGATGGCATCGTCCATGCCGAGGAAGCCGGCCAGCTGCTTTTCCAGCGCACGATGGCGATCCTGGGTACCGCAGATAAAACGCACCGAGGCCATGCCAAAACCCTGGCCGTCGAGGCCGGCTTTCGCCGCGGCGATCAGCGACGGGTGGTTGGCCAGCCCGAGGTAGTTATTGGCGCACAGGTTCAGCACCTCGCTGCCGTCCGCCAGCTCAATCGTCGCCTGCTGCGGGCCGACGATCTGCCGTTCCGTTTTGAACAACCCCTCTTCTTCCGTTTCGCGCAGCTGCTGCTTAAGCTGTTGATAGAAATCCTGCTTCATGATTATCCTCCGGCTGGTGCATTTGATAATACGGACATCTGAGAATAAAGCAGTTAGCCGGATAACCGATCAACGCGATCTGTTTTTTGCCGCACATCTCACGGAAAATAACCGGACGGGTAACGGCACCGGTGACAACTTCAGTTACAGACTCCTCTGGCTGCCTGCACAGCGCTGAAGTGTTATGATAGAAGCATTAGCGCGTCAGCATCCTGCGACGCCCCCACTTAAGGCCAATGCTCATGATTATCGTCACCGGTGGTGCCGGATTTATTGGAAGCAACATCGTCAAGGCGCTGAACGCCAAAGGTCACACCGATATTCTGGTAGTCGACAACCTGAAAGACGGCACCAAGTTCGCTAACCTGGTCGACCTGGATATCGCCGACTACATGGACAAGGAAGACTTTCTGATCGCTATCCTCGCCGATGAAGACTTTGGCGATGTGGAAGCGGTGTTCCATGAAGGTGCCTGTTCGTCTACCACCGAGTGGGACGGCAAGTACATGATGGAAAACAACTATCAGTACTCGAAAGAGCTGCTGCACTACTGCCTTGAGCACCAGATCCCGTTCCTTTACGCCTCCTCCGCCGCCACCTACGGCGGTCGCAACGCCGACTTTATCGAAGAGCGCCAGTTTGAAGAGCCGCTGAACGTTTATGGCTACTCCAAGATGCTGTTTGACCACTACGTCCGCAGCATCCTGCCGGAAGCCGAATCGCCGGTATGTGGCTTCCGCTACTTCAACGTTTACGGCCCGCGCGAAGGCCACAAAGGCAGCATGGCCAGCGTGGCGTTCCACCTCAATACCCAGCTGAACAACGGCGAGAACCCGAAACTGTTTGAAGGCAGCGACGGCTTTAAGCGCGACTTCGTCTACGTGGAAGACGTGGCGGCGGTCAACCTGTGGTTCTGGGAAAACGGCGTTTCCGGCATCTTCAACTGTGGCTCCGGCCGCGCCGAGTCCTTCCAGCAGGTGGCCGATGCCGCGCTGAACTACCACCAGAAAGGGGCGATCGAATACATCCCGTTCCCGGAAAAACTCAAAGGCCGCTACCAGGCCTACACGCTGGCCGACCAGACCAAACTGCGCGCAGCGGGCTACGACAAGCCGTTTAAAACCGTGGCGGAAGGCGTGGCGGAGTATATGGCCTGGCTGAACCGCAACGCGTAACGGGACGATCCGGGTCATGAAAATTCTGGTTATCGGCCCGTCATGGGTCGGCGATATGATGATGTCGCAGAGCCTGTATCGCACGCTGAAAGTGCAGCACCCTGACGCGACGATCGACGTGATGGCGCCAGCCTGGTGCCGTCCGCTGCTGTCGCGCATGCCGGAAGTGAGCAACGCGCTGGCGATGCCGCTGGGGCACGGTGCGCTGGCGATCGGCGAACGTCGCCGGCTTGGGCAGCAGCTGCGCGGTGCCGGCTATGACCGCGCGTACGTGCTGCCGAACTCGTTTAAGTCAGCGCTGGTGCCGTTCTTTGCCGCGATCCCCCGGCGTACAGGCTGGCGCGGAGAGATGCGCTACGGCCTGCTCAACGACCTGCGGGTGCTGGATAAAGCGGCCTTCCCGCTGATGGTGCAGCGCTACGTGGCGCTGGGCTACCCGAAAGGCAGCATCACCCGCGCCAGCGATCTGCCGCAGCCGCTGCTGTGGCCAAAGCTGCAGGTGCAGGAGGCGGAGAAGCAGGCCACCGTGGCCGCCTTCAGTCTGAACAGCGGGCGACCGCTGATCGGCTTCTGTCCGGGGGCAGAGTTTGGCCCGGCCAAGCGCTGGCCGCACTACCACTATGCCAGCCTGGCGCAGCAGCTGATCGACCAGGGACACCAGATCGTGCTGTTCGGCTCGGCCAAAGACCATGAAACCGGGCAACAGATTCTGGCCACGCTGAGCGAAGAGCGCCGCCAGCACTGCCGCAATCTGGCCGGGGAGACCCAGCTGGAGCAGGCGGTGATCCTGCTGGCGGCCTGCCAGGCGGTGGTCAGCAATGACTCCGGCCTGATGCATATCGCCGCTGCGCTGGAGCGTCCGCTGGTGGCGCTGTACGGGCCAAGCAGCCCGGACTTCACGCCGCCGCTGTCCGAACACGCCCGGGTGATCAGGCTGATCACCGGCTATCACAAAGTCCGCAAAGGGGATGCCGCCGAAGGTTATCACCAGAGCCTGATCGACATCACGCCGGAACGGGTGATCGCCGAGCTGGCCACGCTTTGCCCGACGCCAGGAGTTTGAATGCGGGTTCTGATTATTAAAACGTCCTCGATGGGGGACGTGCTGCACACGCTGCCCGCCTTAACCGACGCTATGCAGGCGATACCCGGTATCCGTTTCGACTGGGTGGTGGAAGAGGGCTTCGCACAGATCCCCGCCTGGCATCCGGCGGTGGATAAAGTGCTGCCGGTAGCGATTCGCCGCTGGCGTAAACACTGGTTTGGCAGCCAGGTTCGCGAGGAGCGCGTGGTGTTTAAACGCGAGCTGCAGTCGCGCGAGTATGATGTGGTTATCGATGCCCAGGGCCTGATCAAGAGCGCGGCGCTGGTGACGCGCCTGGCGCACGGCGTCAAGCACGGCCCCGACAGCCGCAGCGCGCGTGAGCCGTTTGCCAGCTGGTGGTACGACCGCCGCCATGAGATCGCGAAGGCCAGGCACGCGGTGGAGCGCACCCGTGAGCTGTTTGCCAAAAGCCTCGGTTACCCGTTACCGGCCACCCCCGGCGACTATGCTATCGCCCGCCACTTCACCGCGGAGTTACCCGCCGACGCCGGTCAGTATCTGGTGTTTCTGCACGCCACCACGCGGGATAACAAACACTGGCCGGAGAGCCACTGGCGTGACCTGATCGCACTGGTACAGCCCACCGGCCTGCGCATCCGGCTGCCCTGGGGTGCCCCGCACGAAGAGCAGCGGGCGCTGCGGCTGGCCGACGGTTTTGACCACGTCGAGGTGCTGCCAAAGCTGACGCTGGAGCAGGTGGCGCTGCAGCTGGCCGGCGCACGCGGCGTGGTCTCGGTCGACACCGGCTTAAGCCACCTCACCGCCGCGTTAGCACGGCCGAACATCACCCTGTACGGCCCGACCGATCCGGGGCTGATTGGCGGCTATGGGGAGAATCAGTATGTTCTCAAATCGCCAGCCTCCGGTGAGATGGCCGCTATTCAGGCGTCTGTCGTATTTGAAAAACTGGAATCTCTGCTGCAGGTATAAAACAGCACATATTCAGGAGCACTGCGAAAAAAGCGATGGCACAGTGGCCATCGTTAAAGCGACCTCCCCGAAAATCGGGCTGACCGGCGTGCTGCCCACTCAATAAGCAGATAAATTTCTGTAGTCAGATTGTGTTTGCACCTGAACCAGTAAGGAACTGAGATCGGTTATGGGAACTTTTTTTAAACAAATTTATCGATATACCCGCCCACGCAGCTATCGACATAATGAAAATTTGTGGCCTTATGTCAAAATTACCCGCGCGGCGGAAGGTCATATCCAGTCTTTCAAACTGCGCGGTCACAATATTCCCCTGGTCGATCTCTCAGAGCTCAAGGGAAAATTCAGTGGCGACCTGCTGTTAGTCGCTTCTGGTCCTTCCGTTAACGATACCGACTTCTCGCCACTGGTCACTATGCCAGCGATGGGCGTAAATGGTGCCTGGTTTTTACACAAGGTGCTGGATTTCAGCCTGTATGTCATAGTCGATATGACGTTCATCGATCAGAGACTGTCTTTGGTAAAAGAAATCGTCGGTCGTCCCGAGGTGCTGTTATTTACTACTATCAACGGTATCATGAAAATAGTACATCATTTTGGGATTGATGCCCTACGCTGTCGTCTGGCGGTGGTAGAAGATGCCTGCTTCAGGGTATATCAACCTAAAATTCAAAGCAGTGAAATATATCAGACCTGTCATGATAAAAGCCACATTAGCTTTAGTCCGAAAAACAATAACATTGCCTTCAGCAATGATATCAGAGAAGGTATATTTGATGCCGCCACTGTTGTTTACTGGTCTTTGCAAATCGTGAAATTCATGGGGTTCTCTCGGGTGATCATCGCAGGACTGGATATGAACAATTTCCATCGCCCCAGATTTTATGAGAATGATAAAGACCGCTCCCCAAGCTTTCTTGAAAGTCAATTTTCCGTTCTGATTGAGCCAGCATTCTCCCTCGCCAGTTCAATCTTTAAAGAAGATAAAATTCAGGTTTTAAACCTTTCGCAAAACAGCGCCCTGAGTGATGAAATTTTTAAAAAGGTCACAAGTCATGACATTTGAAAACAACAAATACTTAGTCAAAACCACCATACTGACTTATATGGCATTTGTTTTTTCCCTTCCGCTGTTGAGTGGAGAATTTCGATCGTCTGTTTTATTCTATCTTTCATTCACTCTTCTTCTGGTTACACTTCTCTCCCATAAAATACTGCGGGAAAGAATATTCAGTCAACGAGAATTTAATACCGGAATCATACTGTTAGCGTCCTTTCTTGTCTGGTTTTCATTGAGTAACCTGTGGGGATCCGATCCCTCCAATATTTTATCAACGTTAAAGCACAGCCTCTATCTTTTAGGTTTCGTTCTGCTCTTTCGACTATCATGTTTGCATGGTCACAAGAACATTGTTTTGTCACTGTTTTTTTTAGCCACTGTCATCCTCTGTGTGCTGATATTTATCTATGTTGATAAAGCCAACATCGTCTCCGGCAGGCTGGATAGGGTATTAATTAATCAGCCATCAAATGTGATTGATCTGGGGGGTTACTTTAGCCTTAGCATAATCTGTGGCTTTATTCTTATTCGTGATACGGGAAAAAAATGGATTTTTTTACCAATCGCACTGCTTTTTTTAGGCCTGTTATTTACCCAAAGCCGTGGACCTTTATTCTCCCTGCTGCTGGCCTGCGCACCGTTATTAACGTTGCTCCGCCGTACGCATCTTAGTTACCTGTTAATGGGTGCCTTGACTATCGGAGTACTGGCTCTCATCCTTTTTCTCAGCAACTATGATAATACGCTAACCGCGCGTCTTGCCTCCACATATCAACAAAGTTTCATTCGCATAGGTATCTGGCGGGATGCCTGGGACTTGTTTTTACAAAAGCCGTGGATGGGATGGGGGTTTGATAAGGAACTCGACTTTGTAAATCAGATTGGTGAGCGCGTTCATACCACCCACAGTATCTACTTTGGAACGTTACTGAAAGGTGGGAGCCTTGGCATGGCGTTGATGCTTTCCGTAGTGGGTTACTCGCTGTATATGGGATGGCAACATATCAAGATAAACCAGGCGCTGGAGGCTTCAATGATTGTGTTCTCGCTAATATTTTACACCAGCCAGGGAATGTTTATTCTGGGTAATCCTGGCGAGTCATGGTTTCTGTTCTGGTTCCCGATTGCAGTGGTACTCAGCCTGCCTGTTAAAGGGCAGCCTGCGCCTGACCGCCCCTGATATCATTTCTTCGCCAGTGTTGTTACATGAATGCAGACATCGTCAGCCTCAATGAGTTGCAGAGGCTGACGGATCTCCCCCGGGATATCATCAACCCTGAGCGTTATGTGGCGCTCGCGATCCTGATAAGGCCCCGTATGTTCGGGTTCTGCGCTGGCATACAGACTAACCGTCGACGTTTTTAACGCCACGGCGAGGTGTAAAGGCCCGGTATCTCCTGTTACCAGGACGTCCAGCCCGTCAATGACCGTCAACAGTTCAGTCAGCGAGGTTTTACCGATAAGGATTTCAGTCTGCGCTGCCACACTTTCACTGGCAAGCTCCATAAATTGCCCGGCAAGCGGCATATCTTTCGCACCGCCGATCAGCACTATCCTGTAGCCTGATGCCGTCAGCCGGTTAGCCAGTTCAACAAAGCGTGCTACAGGCCAGCAGCGCATGGATTCTGATGCCCCCATCTGGAAACCAATACGTTTTGATAGGTCCTGCGGAGCCCGGTTAAAATGAACAGGAATGCGCATTGACGGATCCTTTGTTTCGCAACCCAGGATGCTCAGAAGGTTCAGCTTTCGCTGGATCAGGTGCCCGTCAAAAGGTGCTGAATATGCATTTATCCAGCTATTTAACTCTGAGCTGTCGACCAGATAGTTATCGCGAATAATATAGCGACTGCCCGACAACACGGCACATAAAATATCATAGGGCATGTACGAGTGGAGGATCACCGTCAGCTGGGGCCTGAAACGTCTCAGAGAACGGATCAATGCATGGCAATTTCTGACCTTATTATCCCAGTAGAACACCTGATTAAACCACTCACTTCCCTCAACAAGAGGCCGGTTTTTTTCACTGGAAACCAGCGCAAATGATGCGCCGGGATAACGCAGCTTCAGCGCATGGATGGCAGGGGTGTTAAACATCAGATCGCCCAACGCGGTGGTCGAATAAATGACGATGCGTTCAAACTCCAGCGAAGGATCGAGAGCCTTGTGCTTTTCTAATTTACGTGCAAAAAAATGATAGATCGTTAACAGATAACCGATCCATTTTACCTTACTTTTTTTCATGGCTTTCACGTGATTTTTGTTGGTAATAGTCCGTTAACGTCATTCCCACGCAGCGTTCCTGCAGATAACTGAACAATTGCTCAAGATTGTCATAAAGGGCGTCAATGTCCGCTGCGGTTTTAAAGGTCGGGCTGCCGCCGGGCATAAATTCAGAGGAGTGCAGCATAAATTCCACGTAGTCGCTGCCCCCCGCCAGGGTTTTATCCACCACGCCGAGCATCTGCTGCAGATTGCCACGCGACGGGCGCAGCCAGTGCACCGACGGGCTGCGGCGCTTGCCGCGCAGGCGATCCCAGCCCTGCTTTACGCCGTTCATCAGCGATGAATGCTTATACTGGATGCTCATCGGCACCTCCAGCAGCGGCGAGTTACCCGCACGGGAGATATCCTGCGGGTCGATAAACCACGGGCGATCGGGGAAGTGCTGATAGTTGGTGCCGCCCGCCCCCTGCGGTGCCCCCGGCGAAAACTGCCAGTTGACGCGCGGCGTCACCGAGCAGTCCACCTGATACCCCTGTTCGATCAGCAGGCGGGCATAATAGGCGTTAAACGCCCAGCGGCCGGCGCGGTGGCTGCGCATTTTCACCTGCAGCGTCTGCTCCAGCAGGTCGGTCATAAAGCTGACCTTCTCTTTAATGACCGCTTCCGGGTACTCAATCAGGTAGGGTTTGTGCCGCCAGTCATCGCCGGTCAGGTCATGCTGCGGCGGGCTGTTCCACGCGTGCAGGTGCATGCCGATTTCGCCGCTGTCGCGGGCGATCACGTCACGGGCAAACTCAACGTAGGCCGGGTCGATCGCCATCTCGTAGTTGGTCAGCCAGACAGGCTTGAAGGTAAATCGCTCACACAGCTGCTGAAAGCGCGGCAGAAAACGGGTGTTTTCCGTGGCAATCCGATCGTGATTTTGCCAAAGATTATCGCCTTCGGTATCGATTGTGATGATAAACGCGGGCTTTGCCATTTCCATTCCTGTCTGCCGGATAATCAGTGCGCTATGTTACGTAGCGGGCAGTGAAAGCGCAAAGGTAATTGTACCCCGGGCCGGCAGCGGGTCGCGAGGCTGGTCACGCCCCGGTGACTGCTTTAGAATCATCAGCTGGTTTGTCTATTAGCGATAACGCATGAAACCTCTGGATCTGCCGATTTCACTGCCCCAGGCCCCGCGCATCCTGGTGATTAAATTCCGCCATCATGGCGATATGCTGCTGACCACGCCGGTCATCCACTCGCTGAAGGCGGCCTGGCCGGCGGCACACATCGACGTGCTGCTGTATGAAGAGACGCGGCCGATGCTCGCCAGCCACCCGGACATCCGCCACATTTATGCCATCGACCGCCGCTGGAAAAAGCAGGGCGTGCGCTATCAGATCGGCCAGGAGTGGCGGCTGATGAAAACGCTGCGTAACCAGCGGTATGACCTGGTGGTCAACCTCGCCGATCAGTGGCGCAGCGCCGTGATTACCCGCTTTACCGGCGCGGCCGTGCGGCTGGGCTTTGATTTTCCCAAGCGTCGTGGCGCGCTCTGGTCCCGCTGCCATACCCGGCTGGTGCCCACCGAGGGTCACGGCCAGTTACACACCGTCGAACAGAATCTCGCCCTGCTGGCCCCGCTGGCCCTGCCCACCGTTCAGGCGCACGTGGCGATGCATTACGCCCCTGCCGATCGCCAGGCGGTGCGCCAGCTGCTGGGCGACGTACGGGACTATATTGTGGTGCAGCCGACCTCACGCTGGTTCTTCAAATGCTGGAGCGACGACAAGTTCGCCGCCGCCCTGCAGGCGCTGCAGGACGACGGTCACCACCTGGTGCTGACCTCGGGGCCCGATGCGCGCGAGCAGGAGATGGTCGCCTCGATTATTGGCCGCCTGCGCAGCCGCGACGGCGTGACCTCGCTGGCCGGCCAGCTGACGCTGCCGCAGCTGGCGGCAGCGATCGATGATGCCCGGCTGTTTATCGGCGTCGACTCGGTGCCGATGCATATGGCCGCCGCGCTGCAGACGCCGTGCGTGGCGCTGTTTGGCCCCTCTAAGCTGGTATTCTGGCGGCCGTGGCAGGTTAACGGCGAGGTGATCTGGGCCGGAGATTATGCCGCGCTGCCGGATCCGGATGCGGTCAATACCGGCACCGGTGAACGCTATCTGGACGCCATTCCGGTGGATGTGGTGGTGGCTGCGGCACGGAGGGCGCTGGTATGAAGCCGATCAGGCTGGCAATTGTCCGCCAGAAATACCGCCCGGACGGCGGTGCCGAACGTTTTATCTCCCGCGCGCTGCAGGCGCTGGACCAGCACGCGCTCGATCTCAACGTCATCACCCGCGAGTGGCAGGGGGAGCGCCAGCCGGACTGGCATCTGCATATCTGTAACCCGGCCAAATGGGGGCGCATCAGCCGCGAACGCGGCTTTGCCCGCGCGGCGCGGGAGCTGTGGCAGCGCGAGCAGTTTGATATCGTGCAGAGCCATGAACGCATCGCCGGCTGCGACATCTACCGCGCCGGTGACGGCGTGCATCAGCGCTGGCTGGAGCTGCGATCCCAACTGCTTCCCGCATGGCGGCGGGCGTTGCTGCAGAACGATCGCTATCACCGCTACGTGATGGCGGCCGAGCGGGAGATGTATCAGGCCCCCGAGCTGAAAGCGGTGATCTGCAACGCAGAGATGGTCAAACAGGAGATTATCGAGCGCTTTGGCGTCGCCAGCGAACGTATTCACGTGATCTACAACGCCATCAACACCGCACAGTTTACCCCGGCAGACGATGCCACCCGCGCCGCGCTGCGCCAGAGGATGTCGCTGCCGCTGACGGCCAGCGTGCTGATTTACGTCGGCTCCGGCTTCGAGCGCAAGGGGCTTGCCGCGGCGATACGCGCCGTGGCCGGCACCGATCGTTATCTGCTGGTGGTCGGTAAAGATAAGGCCGAAAAACAGTATCGGGCGCTGGCCAGCCAGCTGGGCTGCGCCGACCGCATCCGCTTCGTCGGCATGCAGGCGGACACCCTGCCCTGGTATCAGGCGGCCGACGGCCTGCTGCTGCCGACGCTGTACGACCCGTTCCCTAACGTGATCCTTGAAGCGATGGCCTGCGGCCTGCCGGTGATCACCTCGACCACCTGCGGCGGAGCCGAATTTATTCAGCCCGGCGTCAACGGCTACGTCTGTGGCGCACACGACGTGGCCGCGCTGCGCGAGGCGGTGATGGCGCTACCGCAGCAGGCCACCGACAGCGCAATGGCGCTGGCCGCCCGCGAGCGCGTGCTGGCATCCACCCCGCAGCGGCTCTCTGCACAGCTGGTTGCGCTCTATCAACATATTCTGAGATAACCGATGCGCGTTCTAATGATTATTGACGGCCTGCCCGGCGGCGGCGCGGAGAAAGTGGTGCTGACGCTGTGTGAAGGCATGCAGAAGCTCGGCCATCAGGTGAGCCTGTTCTCGCTGCGTGACGTCTGCAACTACGCCCTGCCACCGGGCATTGACTATCAGGTGGTAGAGGCGCACAGCAGTGCGCCGTGGCGTAAGCTGACCGAGCTTTCCCGCCGCGCTGCCGCGCTCGACAACGCCATCGCCGCCGCTGAAAGCCAGGCGGGCGCCTTCGATCTGATCTTCTCACACCTGCATAAAACCGACCGCATCGTCGCGCGTTGCCGCACCATTGCACCGCAAAAACTGTGGTTCTGCATTCACGGCATCCTGTCGACCTCCTACCTTGGCCACCGCCGGGGGCTGAACCGCTGGTTCAAACGGCAGAAGATCGCGCGTATTTATCAGGGGAAAAATATTGTTGCCGTCTCCGCCGCGGCGGCGGACGATCTGCCCGCACAGCTCGGCATCACCCCTGCCCGGCTGGCGGTGATTAACAACCCGTTTGATATTGCCGCAATCCTGCAGCAGGCGGCCGAGCCGCTGGCGGTGGCCGGGGAAGCGTATCTGGTTCACGTCGGCCGCTTTCATCCGCACAAACGCCATGACCGGCTGCTGGCGGCCTACGCGGCGTCCGGCATTCAGGCCAGCCTGGTGCTGGTCGGTACCGGGGACGAGCAGCGTATCGCCGGGGTGAAAGCGCAGGCGAAAGCGCTGGGTATTGATGACCGGGTGATTTTCGCCGGTTTTCAGGCTAACCCCTATCCGATCATCAAACATGCCCGCCTGCTGATCCTCAGCTCGGACAGCGAAGGCTTCGGTAACGTGCTGGTGGAGGCGCTGCTGTGCGGCACGCCGGTGGTCAGCACCCGTTGTCCGGGTGGGCCGGCGGAGATCCTGCAGCAGGCGGGGCTGAGCCAGGCGCTGGCCGAACTGAACGTGGCGTCGCTGGCGGAGACGATGGCGGCGATCTACGCGTCGCCACCGGTCATCAATAGCCAGCCGCTAATGGCGTACGATATTCAGCCCATCTGTCAGCAGTATCTGGCGCTGGGGCGCTGAAGGACTGCAGCTGTGTCCAGACCTGCTCGACGCTGACGTCGGCACACTCGCCCGAGGCGGTCTGCATTATGCGGTACTCACCTGACCACGGATGCCATGCCTTCGGGTCAGTATCGCCAAACAGCACCACCTGACGACGATTCACCGCGGCGGCCAGATGCATCTGCCCGCCGTCGCTGCACAGCAGCGTATCGCAGTGTTCAAACGCCGCCACCAGCTCACGTACCGACGCGGTCGGGCACAGCGCGACCCGCGTGCTGTCGCAGGCGGCCAGCACCTGCTCCGCCCGGTGCTGGTCACCGACGTCATCCGGTGCCAGCGTGCCCTGTGGCGACCAGAAGATCAGCACCCGGCCCTGGTTCACCGCCAGGTGCCGCTGAATAATCGCCACGTAGCGCTCCAGCGGCCAGCGGCGTTTTTCGCTGCGGCTGCTGATATGCACGCCGAGCAGCGGCCCGTCGGCCGGAAGGCGGGTAGCCAGGTTGGCCTGTGCCTGCTGACGCTCCTGCGCGGTCAGCCAGATGCGCACCGGCGGAATAGCGGGCGGCATTGTGGTCAGCGCAGAGAGGTAGCTGAAGGTGCGCTCTACCTGATGGAGGCCGTTGAAATTCTCAGCGCGAAACGGCACGTGGATCCCCCGGTCGCCGGTATCCGCGCCGATAATTTTTTTCACACCGACCAGCTTCGCCAGCCGCAGGCTGTACTTACAGGGGGTCGGATTAGCGAGGATGGCGACATCAAACGGGATGCGGCGCAGCTGCAGCAAAATTTTCATGCGTGCCAGATAGACGCTCAGCTTGCTTTCACCCCGGCTGCGGTGCTTCGCCTTACGGTAGACAAAGGTCTGATTGATATGCGGATTGTGGAGGACGACATCCTGACTCACGGTGTTAATTAACAGGCAGATGTGCGCATCGGGAAATGTCGTCTTAATGCCTTCGATCAGCGGTGTGGTACAAACTAAATCACCGATATTGTCACGGCGAATAATCAAAATATTTTTCATCACTGGCCTGCTAACTGGGCATATGTCGGGGTGGTGACAGCATCGCCAGCGTGCCCCGACGGGGCGTGGCGATGAACGATGCTGCTGACACTATGACAGCCAATTCGCACTAATTGCACATTAAAGATAAGAAATTTCTCACCAGACAAAAAACTTAACCCTAACGTCTTGATATGTCATGGTACCTTTCCTCTGCAGGCCAGTCCCCTCACCGCCGCAGCTACCGCCATGCAACCGGGAAGTGGTGCAGTACAAGTTACTTATCTGCTAACATGCCGTATTATTTCTCTTTTTCGGCATTCTTCGGACGCAAGTCTCTGCTCACCTGAAAAAACAATGTGATGACGACCCTTTATACCGTTTTGCTGTATCTCATCCAGCCCCTGATCTGGCTTCGTCTCTGGTTACGCGGCCGGAAAGCACCGGCTTATCGTAAGCGCTGGGCGGAGCGTTACGGCTTCTGCACCGGTAAGGTCAAACCGGATGGGATCCTGCTGCACTCGGTTTCCGTGGGTGAAACGCTGGCGGCTATTCCGCTGGTGCGCGCGCTGCGCCACCGCTACCCGCATCTGCCGATTGTGGTCACCACTATGACCCCCACCGGATCGGAGCGGGCCAGCTCGGCGTTTGGTAAAGACGTGCATCACGTTTATCTGCCCTATGACCTGCCGGGCGCGATGAACCGTTTCCTTGATACCGTCAACCCGCGGCTGGTGATCATTATGGAAACCGAGCTGTGGCCGAATATGATCACCCTGCTGCACGCGCGTAAAATACCGCTGGTGATTGCCAACGCCCGCCTGTCTGAACGCTCGGCGAAGGGTTATCAGAAAATTGGCAAATTCATGAAGCGCCTGCTGCAGCGCATTACCCTGATCGCGGCGCAGAATCAGGAAGACGGTGAGCGCTTTATCGGCCTGGGCCTGAAACGTTCCCAGCTGGCGGTGACCGGCAGCCTGAAGTTTGATATCTCCGTCACCCCGGAACTGGCCGCCCGCGCGGTCACCCTGCGCCGCCAGTGGGCGCCGCACCGTCAGGTGTGGATTGCCACCAGCACCCATGAAGGGGAAGAGAGCATTATTCTGGACGCGCACCGCAAACTGCTGGCACGCTTCCCGACCCTGCTGCTGATCCTGGTGCCGCGCCACCCGGAACGTTTTGCTACCGCCAGCAGCCTGGCGCAGAAAGGCGGCTTCACCTACACGCTGCGCAGCAGCGGGGAGATCCCGTCTGCCACCACCCAGGTGGTGATTGGCGATACCATGGGCGAGCTGATGCTGCTGTACGGCATTGCCGACCTGGCGTTTGTCGGCGGCAGCCTGGTCGAGCGCGGCGGCCACAATCCGCTGGAGCCCGCCGCCCACGCCATTCCGGTGCTGATGGGGCCGCACACCTTCAACTTCAAAGACATCTGCGCCCGCCTGCAGCAGGCGGATGGCCTGATCACCGTCACGGATGCCGACTCGCTGGATAAAGAGATCGGCACCCTGCTGACCGATGAAGATTACCGCCTGTATCACGGCCGCCACGCGGTGGACGTGCTGCATCAGAACCAGGGCGCGCTGCAGCGGCTGCTGCACCTGCTGGAACCTCATCTGCCACAGCGGAACCACTAACATGAGCCAACGTCAGAAACTGTCGGTGGTGCTGATTGCCAAAGATGCGGCTGACCTGCTCCCCGAGTGCCTGGAGTCGGTCAGCTGGGCCGATGAGATCGTGCTGCTGGACTCCGGCAGCCACGACGGCACGCCGGAGATCGCCGCCCGCCACGGCGCCGCGGTGTATCACGCCAGCGAGTGGCACGGTTACGGCAAACAGCGCCAGCTGGCACAGAGCTACGCCAGCCATCCGTGGGTCCTGATGCTTGACTGCGACGAACGGGTGACGCCCGCGCTGCGCGAGGAGATTGAACAGGCGCTGATGCTGCCGGCGGCAGAGACCGTCTACAGCCTGCCGCGCCGCAACCTGTTCCTCGGCCGCTTTATGCGCCACAGCGGCTGGTATCCGGATCGCGTTACGCGTCTCTATCCGCGCCACTACCAGTACAATGACCACCAGGTGCATGAGTCGCTGACGACGGCGGGCGCACGGGTGGTGGCGCTTAAGGGCGATCTGCTGCACCTTACCTGCCGTGATTTCTCCGCCTTCCAGTGGAAGCAGTTCGCCTACGCCGAGGCCTGGGCAAAGCAGCGCCACCAGCAGGGCAGGCGCTGTGGCATCGCGTCAATTTTCGGCCATACAGCCGGTGCATTTCTGAAAACGCTGGTGCTGCGCGCCGGTTTTCTTGACGGTAAACAGGGCTGGCTGCTGGCAGTAGTCAACGCCCAGTACACCTTTAATAAATACACCGCCCTCTGGGCACTCAATCATGCATCCAGGAACGGCAGACTATGAGCACCAAAGCCATCTACCCCGGCACCTTCGATCCGCTGACTAACGGCCACCTGGATATCGTCACCCGCGCTGCCCTGATGTTCGACCATATCGTGCTGGCGGTCGCCGCCAGCCCGAGCAAGAAGCCGCTGTTTTCGCTGGACGAGCGCGTGGCGCTGGCCACGGAGGTCACCGCCCATCTGGACAACGTGGAAGTGATTGGTTTTAGCGACCTGATGGCCAACTTCGCCCGCGAACAGCAGGCCAACGTGCTGGTGCGCGGGCTGCGGGCGGTGTCTGACTTTGAGTATGAGATGCAGCTGGCGCAGATGAACCGTCACCTGCTGCCGACGCTGGAAAGCGTATTCCTGATGCCCTCCGGACAGTACTCTTTTGTTTCATCAACGCTGATGAAAGAGGTGGCCCGCCACGGCGGCGAGGTGCAGGCGTTTCTGCCCGCACCGGTCTGGCAGGCGCTGATGGCGAAGCTCTGACTGACGCATGTATCAGGCTCGGCCGGCGAAACGCTGACCGGCTCAGGCCCCACGGTTTATCGCGCGTGGCGCGCTAGCGCTGGCACTGCGGGCACCAGAAGGTGCTGCGCTGTGCATGCTTCGCACTGACTATCAGGCTGCCGCACGCGCGGCACGGCTCCCCCGCCCGGCCATACACCTGCAACTGCTGGGCAAAGTAGCCCGGCTTACCGTCGCTCTGCAGGAAGTCGCGCAGCGTGGTGCCGCCCTGCTCGATGGAGCGCAGCAGCACCGCTTTGATGGTGCTGACCAGCAGCCCGCACTCGGCTTCATCCAGCGAACCCGCCTGACGATCGGGCAGGATCCCGGCAACAAACAGCGATTCGCTGGCGTAAATATTCCCCACCCCCACCACCAGCCGGTTATCCATCAGCCAGGGTTTCACCGGCGTACGCTTGCCACGAGACTTATCAAACAGGTAAGATGCGGTAAAGGCGTCGCTGAGCGGCTCGGGGCCGAGGTGCGACAGCACCGGGCTGACGGCCAGATCGCTGCACCACAGCCAGGCGCCGAAGCGGCGGGGATCGGTGTAACGCAGCACCTTGCCGTTGCTCATCACCAGGTCGACATGGTCATGCTTCGCCGGCGGCTGCTCCTCCGCCAGCACGCGAAGGCTGCCGGACATCCCCAGATGAATGATAATCCAGCCCGCGGGCAGCTCCAGCAGCAGGTACTTCGCCCGACGCTGCACGCTGAGCACCGGCTGGTCGCTGAGCGCATGAATTTCATTCGAGACCGGCCAGCGCAGGCGGCCGTTACGGACCACGGCGTGCAGGATCGTGGCACCCACAAGGTGCGGCTCAATCCCGCGCCGGCTGGTTTCAACCTCAGGTAATTCTGGCATTGTCACCTCCGCGGCGAAGCCCGTCAGGCAGCCCGCTGCTGTATGGAATCTGAAAACAAAAAAACCCGGCCGAAGCCGGGTTTTTTCATCAACTAAGAGTAATTACTTAATCTTAGCTTCTTTGTAGATCACGTGCTGGCGGACAACTGGATCGAATTTCTTCAGTTCCAGTTTTTCCGGCTTAGTACGTTTGTTCTTCGTGGTGGTATAGAAGTGACCTGTACCAGCAGAAGAAACCAGCTTGATCTTCTCACGAATACCTTTAGCCATGTTTCAATTCCTTAACTTAGTACTTCTCACCGCGGGCACGCAGATCGGCCAGGACCGTCTCAATACCCTTCTTATCAATTACGCGCATGCCATTGGCAGATACACGCAGTGTAACGAAGCGCTTCTCGCTCTCGATCCAGAAACGGTGAGAGTGCAGGTTCGGCAGGAAACGGCGTTTCGTCGCGTTCATTGCGTGGGAACGGTTGTTACCGGTCACCGGACGCTTGCCAGTTACTTGGCAGACTCGTGACATGTCTATTCTCCAAAAATCAAATCAGCTCGAGCTTTAAAAATAAGGTTTTGGCCGCCTCGTCAGACTTAAAAGCCCATCCAGGCGAGTTCTATGTGAACCCGCTGAGCAGGCCCAAACGCCAAACCCGAGATTCTCAAAGGTGGCATAGTATACGCCCTGTAGCGCGAGTGCTCAAGTCCCGAACAGATAAAGATCCCTCAGGATCGCGGGAAAATATCCTGTTTGCATGCGAAATGGCCGGTCAGCCCCCGTTTTTCGGCGGTAACCCCCCGCCAGGCAGAGGGGAACTACAGCCAGCCACGTTCGGCAAAGGAGACATACTGACCGTGACCGATCACCATATGGTCCAGCACGCGGATATCCATCAGGGAGCAGGCGCGAACAATCTGCGCGGTGATATCACGGTCGGCCTGGCTGGGTTCAGCCACGCCGGACGGGTGATTATGCGCCAGAATAATCGCCGCCGCATTGCGTTTCAGCGCTTCACGCACGATTTCCCGCGGGTGGACCTCCACGCTGTTGATGGTGCCGCTGAACATCTCACTAACGTGGATCACCCGGTGCTGGTTATCGAAAAACACCACCTGGAAGATTTCACGCTCCTGCTGCGCCAGCGAGCCCTGCAGAAAGTCGAGCAGTTGTCGGGTGCTGGTCACCGAACGCTTCGCGATGGCGTCGCGGCAGCTGAAACAGCGCCGCGCCAGCTCGGCCACCGCATTAAGCTGGGCAAACTTGGCGGCCCCCACGCCGCTGCCCTCGCGGAACTCGGCCCGCGAGGCGTTCATCAGTTGATAGAGTGAGCCGAACTCGGCCATCAGTTGCTGGGCCAGCTTCATCACGTGCCGACCGCGGATCCCGGTACGTAAAAAAATCGCCAACAGCTCACAGTCGCTGAGCGTTTCCACGCCGTGCGCGATCAGTTTTTCGCGCGGTGCCATACCATTCCAGTTGTTATCCATTCGCCACCTCTGCTTCCTCAGTGGTCATTATCATGGCATTATATACAGTAGTTTCAAATCGCACTTTGCCGAGTTTTACGCGGCGGTCGTCAGAACGTTGGTGCAAAATAGCCACGCTGGCGGAGTGTGGTAAAATAGCCAGATTACGGTGCTGACGGCACGGCAACCATTGATAAAGGTGAACGGCAAATGACGGGATTATCGGGAAAGCGGATTGTGCTGGGCGTCAGCGGCGGTATCGCCGCCTATAAAACCCCTGAGCTGGTGCGTCGCCTGCGCGATCGCGGTGCCGAGGTGCGGGTGGTGATGACCGACGCAGCCAAAGCCTTTATTACGCCGCTCAGCCTGCAGGCGGTCTCCGGTTTCCCGGTTTCCGACGATCTGCTCGACCCGGCAGCCGAGGCCGCTATGGGCCATATTGAGCTGGGGAAATGGGCCGAACTGGTGATCCTCGCGCCGGCCACCGCCGACCTGATCGCGCGCGTGGCGGCCGGCATGGCCAATGACCTGGTCACCACCCTGTGCCTGGCGACGGCGGCGCCGATCGCCATTGCCCCGGCGATGAACCAGCAGATGTACCGCGCGGCGGCCACCCAGCACAACCTTATGGTGCTGGCCGAGCGCGGGATCGCCGTCTGGGGGCCGGACAGCGGCAGCCAGGCCTGTGGCGATATCGGCCCCGGCCGGATGCTCGACCCGCTGGCGATCGTCGCGCTGGCCGCAGAACTGACCACGCCGGTCAACGACCTGCAACATCTGCGCATTATGATTACCGCCGGCCCGACGCGGGAAGCGCTGGACCCGGTGCGTTTTATCTCGAACCACAGCTCCGGCAAGATGGGCTTTGCGATTGCAGCCGCCGCCGCCGCACGCGGAGCGCAGGTGACGCTGGTCGCCGGCCCGGTCACGCTGCCCACACCGGCGGGGGTGACGCGCGTTGACGTCACCACCGCGCTGGAGATGCAGCAGTCGGTGATGGATGCCGCCGCGCAGCAGCAGATATTTATCGGCTGTGCGGCGGTAGCCGACTACCGCGCGGCGGCCATTGCCGGGGATAAGATTAAAAAACAGGGGGATGAGATCACCCTGCAGATGGTGAAGAATCCGGATATCGTCGCCGGCGTGGCGGCGCTAACCGAAGCCCGCCCTTACGTGGTCGGATTTGCCGCTGAAACCCGGAATGTGGAAGAATACGCGCAGCAAAAACGCCTGCGTAAGAACCTGGACCTGATCTGCGCCAACGATGTGGCGCAGGCCGGCCAGGGTTTTAACAGTGATGCCAATGCGTTACACCTTTACTGGCAGGATGGCGACAAAGCCTTACCGCTCACCCCCAAGCCCCTGCTGGGCCAACAGTTACTGAATGAGATTATCGGCCTTTATGATGAAAAAAATCGACGTTAAGATCCTCGACCCGCGCGTGGGCAACGACTTCCCGCTGCCGACCTACGCCACATCAGGTTCTGCGGGCCTGGATCTGCGCGCCTGCCTCGACCAGCCGGTTGAACTGCAGCCTGGCGTGACCACGCTGGTGCCGACCGGTCTGGCCATCCACATCGCCGACCCACAGCTGGCGGCGGTGATCCTGCCGCGTTCCGGCCTGGGCCATAAGCACGGCGTGGTGCTGGGTAATCTGGTCGGGCTGATCGACTCCGATTACCAGGGGCAGCTGATGGTCTCCGTCTGGAACCGTGGCCAGCAGACCTTTATCATCGAGCCGGGCGAGCGCATCGCGCAGATGGTGTTTGTCCCCGTGGTGCAGGCTGAATTTAACCTGGTGAACGACTTTGATGCCAGCGTGCGCGGTGAAGGCGGCTTCGGTCATTCAGGCCGCCAGTAACCTTTTCCCGTTTCCGTCACGACGATAGCCTAATCATTTGTCACCGTGAGCCCCCGCTCACGGATATTGCGTGGGCTCTGCCCGTTTATGGTGATGTTTTCAGGGGTCTTTTAAGGCATGACAGAAAAAAAGAGTGCGAAAAGGAATCGTCGCGAGGAGATCCTGCAGGCGCTGGCGCAGATGCTGGAATCCAGCGACGGCAGCCAGCGGATCACCACCGCCAAGCTGGCAGCCAGCGTCGGCGTCTCGGAAGCGGCGCTGTACCGGCATTTTCCCAGCAAAACCCGGATGTTTGACAGCCTGATCGAATTTATTGAAGACAGCCTGATTACGCGCATCAACCTGATCCTGAAAGATGAGAAGGAGACGTTGCCGCGCCTGCGTCTGATCACTCAGCTCATTCTGGGGTTTGGTGAGCGTAATCCGGGTTTAACCCGCATTCTGACCGGACACGCGCTGATGTTCGAACAGGACAGGCTGCAGGGGCGCATCAACCAGCTGTTCGAACGTATCGAAGCCCAGCTGCGTCAGGTAATGCGGGAGAAAAAAATGCGCGAGGGGGAAGGCTTCAGCACCGATGAAACGCTGCTGGCCAGCCAGATCCTCGCCTTCTGCGAAGGGCTGCTGTCGCGCTTTGTACGTTCCGAGTTTCGCTATCGCCCCACTGCGGAATTTGAGGTGCGCTGGCCGCTGTTCGCCGCCCAGCTGGTGTAACGCGGTGGGCCAGTATTACTGGCCCACCGTCGATCAGATCCCGTACTCGCTGCGGTAGGCACGCACGGCAATCAGGTGATCGGTCAGTTCCGGCTTCTCTTCCAGATAGCCGATCAGCTCGTTCAGCGTAATGATCGAAATCACCCTGCAGCCGTAATCGCGCTGCACTTCCTGAATGGCGGACAGTTCGCCGCGCCCGCGCTCCTGGCGGTCCAGCGAGATCAGCACCCCGGCCAGCGTCGCCTTTTCGGCAGAGATAATATCCATCGACTCGCGTATCGCGGTACCGGCGGTAATCACGTCATCCACCAGCATCACTTTGCCCTGCAGCGGGCTGCCGACCAGGCTGCCGCCCTCGCCGTGGGTTTTCGCCTCTTTGCGGTTAAAGCAGTACGGCACGTCGCGGTCGTGGTGATCCGCCAGCGCCACGGCGGTGGTGGTGGCAATCGGAATGCCTTTATAGGCCGGACCAAACAGCAGGTCGAAATCAATCCCGGAGTCAACCAGCGCCTGGGCGTAAAAACGTCCGAGCAGCGCGAGGTCACGCCCGGTGTTAAACAGGCCGGCGTTGAAGAAATAGGGGCTCTTACGCCCTGATTTCAGGGTAAATTCTCCGAACTTCAGAACCTGCTTGTTGATGGCGAATTCAATAAACTGACGCTGCCAGGCTTTCATCATGGGCTTCCTCAAAATTCAGGCAAAAAAAAGGCGACCCTCAGGTCGCCTGCAATAATCAGTCGGTCAGCGCAGCTTTCTGCGCCTGCACCAGGGTGTCGATGCCGCCGCGCGCCAGCGCCAGCAGCGCCAGCAGCTCGTCGTGGGTGAAGGGTTCACCTTCTGCGGTGCCCTGTACCTCAATCATACGGCCATCTTCCATCATCACCACGTTCATATCGGTTTCGGCGTTGGAATCTTCGATATACTCCAGATCGCACAGCGCTTCGCCGTTGACGATGCCGACGGAGATCGCCGCCACCATGCCTTTCATCGGGTTAGCCTTCAGCTTACCGATGCTGACCAGGTGATTCAGCGCGTCGGCCAGCGCCACGCAGGCGCCGGTGATCGACGCGGTACGGGTGCCGCCGTCCGCCTGCAGCACGTCGCAGTCCAGCGTGATGGTGAACTCGCCCAGCGCTTTCAGATCGATAGCGGCGCGCAGCGAGCGGGCGATCAGGCGCTGGATCTCCAGCGTGCGGCCGCCCTGCTTGCCTTTGGCGGCTTCGCGGGCGTTACGGCTGTGGGTCGCGCGCGGCAGCATACCGTATTCTGCGGTGACCCAGCCCTGGCCCTGGCCTTTCAGAAAGCGCGGTACGCCCTCTTCGATGGTAGCGGTGCAGAGAACTTTGGTATCACCGAATTCAACCAGCACAGAGCCTTCTGCATGTTTGGTATAATGACGGGTCAGGGTGACGGGGCGAACCTGTTGTGCGCTACGGCCTGATGGACGCATGATGTATCTCCGGCTGGCTGGTTTAATGGCTGCGCATTATACGGATTTCACTACGGCTTGCCTATCACGCTGGCGCACGCCATCGCGGATGTGGCGACATCTGCCGCATCCGGTTATGCAGGTGACGGAATGCTAATCACTTTTTCTGCAACTGCCGTGGCCAGCGGATGTAAAGTGCGGTGAAATGTGGCTAAATGCCCCTCTTCTCTGACTGACTCGCTGGAACCCGCGAATGACTTCTGTTTTCCATTTTCTGCTCGCCCTGGCCATTATCTTCGGCCTGGCGCTGCTGTTCAGTAACGACCGTAAAAAAATCCGCCCGCGCATCCTGCTGCAGCTGGTGGTGATTGAAGCGGCGCTGGCCTGGTTCTTCCTGCACGCGTCCGGCGGCCTGAGCGTGGTCTCGGCCGTCTCCGGCTTCTTTGAAGTGCTGCTGAAATACGCGGCCCAGGGGACCGACTTTGTGTTTGGCGGCATGAGTTCGCAGGGTCTGGCGTTTATCTTCCTTGGCGTACTGTGCCCGATCGTGTTTATCTCCGCGCTGATCGGTATTCTGCAGCACCTGAAAATCCTGCCGTGGCTGATCCGCTTCTTCGGCACCGTACTGTCGAAAATCAACGGCATGGGCAAGCTGGAGTCGTTTAACGCCGTCAGCACGCTGATCCTCGGCCAGTCGGAGAACTTTATCGCCTATAAAGGTATCCTGGCAGACATCTCCCCGCGCCGCCTCTATTCGATGGCGGCGGCAGCGATGTCCACCGTGTCACTGTCGATCGTCGGTGCCTATATGTCGATGATTGAGCCGCGCTACGTGGTGGCGGCGCTGGTGCTCAACATGTTCAGCACCTTTATCGTTCTGTCGATCATCAACCCGACGCCGGCAGGGGATGAGCCGGAAATCCGTCTTGAGAAGCTGCACGAAGACCAGAGCTTCTTCGAGATGCTGGGTGAGTACATTCTTGCGGGCTTTAAGGTGGCGATGATCATCCTTGCGATGCTGATTGGTTTCATCGCGCTGATCGCCATGGTTAACGCGGTGTTTGCCAGCCTGTTTGGCATCAGCTTCCAGCAGATCCTCGGCTACGTGTTCTGGCCTTTCGCCTGGCTGATCGGCATTCCGACCGCTGACGCGCTGCCGGCGGCCAGCATTATGGCCACCAAGCTGGTGACCAACGAGTTTGTGGCGATGATTGAGCTGAAGAAGGTCGCCGCCGGACTGTCACCACGCGGGCTGGGTATTCTGTCGGTGTTCCTCGTCTCCTTCGCCAACTTTGCTTCGATCGGCATCGTGGCGGGAGCCATTAAGGGACTGAACGAGCAGCAGGGCAACGTGGTGTCACGCTATGGTCTGAAGCTGATTTACGGCTCGACGCTGGTCAGCCTGCTGTCGGCGGCGTTTGCCGGGCTGGTGCTGTAAACGTCAATCGGTGGCATGGGTGAGCCCGGCGTGTCACCTTCTGCTTCCGGCGGCACTGGCTGGCCTGGCATCCCGCCTGCTGTTCCCGGCGGCGTTAGCCAGCCTGGCTATTGCCTGCTGCTGACGGCTAAGCGTCAGAAGGCCACGCAGACCGGCGCATCCACCCGCATCACCGAGTCCTGCGCAAAGCGCTGCTTATAGACCGCGCGCAGCGCCTCTATCCCCTGCTCGCTGCCCTGGTCCAGCGGGTGGATCAGCATCAGCGCCCGGCTCTCTTCCCGCGCCAGCCTGCCGTCATCGCCCAGCCACTGCCCCTGCGCGGCAAACACCGTCAGCCCCGCCTTGAAACGCGGCGTGACGTCATCATCAACAAATTTCTGCCACTCTGCCGGGGTAATCGCCGCACCCTGCGGGCGGTTCAGGCCGAAGTAGAGCGTGGTCTGCACCATCGCATCACCGCGGACGCAGGCCGCGGCGGGGGGCGCCTGGCGGGCGGGTGCGCTGCAGCCGGCCAGCGCCAGCAGCAGCACGCCGGAAATAACGCTACGTATCAACATCGGGGCTCCTGATTAATCGGTTAAATAGCGGCGATCGCCACACTAGCAGGCCGCCCGCCGGGAAGCATCTAAAATTCTGTCGCTAAAACAGCGGCGTTTACGGCGGCATTTCACTGAATGCCTGTTAAGCCACCGCCTGCGCCGTTATACTCGCTGCCTGATTCCTTGATACCAACGGGTACGCACAATGATCCGCAGCATGACCGCCTACGCACGGCGAGAAACCAAAGGCGAATGGGGCAGCGCCGCCTGGGAGCTCCGTTCCGTCAACCAGCGCTATCTGGAGACCTATCTGCGCCTGCCGGAACAGTTCCGCGGCCTGGAGCCGGTGGTCCGCGAGCGTATTCGCAACCGCCTGACCCGCGGTAAAATTGAAGTCAGCCTGCGCTTTGACGCCGACCCGCGCGCCCAGAGCGCGCTGGTGCTGAATGAGAAACTGGCCGTTCAGCTGGTTGAGGCCGCTAACTGGGTCAAGCTGCAGAGCGATGAGGGTGAGATCAACCCGCTGGATATTCTGCGCTGGCCGGGCGTGATGTCCGCCGCCGAACAGGATCTGGACGCTATCTCCGCAGAGCTGCTGAGCACGCTGGACGTAGCCATCGACGACTTTATCACCGCACGGGAAACCGAAGGCGCGGCGCTGAAGCAGCTGATCGAACAGCGTCTGCAGGGCGTCAGCGCCGAAGTCACTAAAGTTCGCGCCCATATGCCGGACGTGCTGAAGTGGCAGCGTGAGCGGCTGGTCAGCCGTCTGGAAGAGGCGCAGGTGCAGCTGGAGAATAACCGGCTGGAGCAGGAGCTGGTGATGCTGGCGCAGCGCGTGGACGTGGCGGAAGAGCTGGACCGCCTGGAAGCCCACGTGAAAGAGACCTACAACATTCTGAAGAAGAAGGAGGCCGTCGGCCGCCGCCTCGACTTTATGATGCAGGAGTTCAACCGCGAGTCGAACACCCTGGGCTCCAAGTCGATCAACGCCGAGATCACCACCTCAGCCATTGAGCTGAAGGTGCTGATCGAGCAGATGCGCGAGCAGATTCAGAATATTGAGTAAATATTCAGAACGAATCACTAAAGATTGAAAAAACCAAAGCTCGCCACCAGGCGGGCTTTTTGTTATCACGAAACATCACAAGAAAGCATGAAAGCGCATGATTGAGGTGTATCCAACAGGTTTCTTTCATATTAGTTTGGTACACCTCCTGTTCAACACTCAGGAAGACGCAATGCCAAAACTTTCTGACATGCAGATCAGCGCATGAATTAAGGCCGGAGAACGCTTCGAGGGCCGCGCAGATGGCGGTGGCCTGTATCTGCGATTCAGAGCAGCAGACAAGAGTGGAGTGTCCACATTACGTGGGTAAGATCAATCGGCAACAGAAAAAGCAGCAATAATTATCACCCCTGAGACTGAGTGGAGCACTCGATGAACGAACATCACCAACCGTTTGAAGACTTACGGCAACATGGAAACGAAGGGCAAGAGTATTAGTCAGCAAGAGATTTAGCACCGCAGCTTGATTATCGTGACTGGCGAAATTTCCAAAATGTTCTTTCGCGGGCAGCCCAGGCTTGTGAAACCAGTCATCAGCAGGTTTCAGACCATTTCGTTGAGACCACCAAAATGGTTGTGCTGGGATCGGGTGCTCAACGAGAGCTGGAGGATGTTCACCTGTCCAGATATGCCTGCTATCTCGTGGTGCAGAATGGCGATCCCGCTAAACCCGTTATCGCTGCCGGGCAAACTTACTTTGCTATTCAGACCAGACGGCAGGAACTGGCAGACGATGAAACATTCAAACGACTGCGTGAAGATGAAAAACGGCTGTTTCTACGCAATGAGTTAAAAGAGCACAACAATCAGCTGGTGGAGGTCGCGCAGCAGGCAGGGGTTGAAACCACCTTAGATTTTGCCATTTTTCAAAATCATGGTTACCAGGGCTTATATGGTGGTCTGGATCAAAAAGCGATCCACCAGCACAAGGGGCTTAAGAAGAGTCAAAAAATCCTCGACCATATGGGGTCAACGGAACTGGCGGCCAACCTGTTCCGCGCAACGCAGGCAGAAGAGAAACTTCGCCGGGATGAGGTCAAGTCAAAGCAGCAGGCAAACCAGACTCACTTTGATGTTGGCAGGAAAGTAAGACAGACGATTGAAGAGTTGGGTGGAACGATGCCTGAAGATCTACCTTCCCCGGATAAGAGCATCAGGCAGATTGAATCAGCCGCAAAAAAACTGAACAAAAAATAACCCTAAACAGCAGCACCCGGTTTTATGGTGTACCTTTATCTCGGATTTATCCGAGCATCAGTAGTGGGAAGAGATCAAAAATCCGGAAATTCCAAAAAGTGGCTGGAACTAAAATCGTTATATTTACAACAAAGAAAATGGACTAACATACAAACTTAAGTCAAATTTTTGATAGGTTAAGTTTAGTTAAGTACTTTGAATTCAAGATATAAAAACATCTAACCGACTAAAATAAATGATTAACTAATTGATTTTAAATGAATTATATAAAAACCTTTAGTTTACTGAAAACACTATAAAAAAATTTTTGCAAGTTCTGAAACAAAATGCAATCATATAAATGTTTTTAATCGATCGTAATCCCGTATGGATTTATGAATCTGTAGATAACTAGTCTTATGAAGAAGTAACATCTTTAAATCATACAATATTACACTAATAAAACCCATGAGATTATGTAATGCAAAAAAAACACTCTTTCCCTGGCATATTAGTAAGATATAAGTCTCTTCTAGAAGATTGTTCCCACAGTAAAAATTGTAATTGCTTCCCGGAACAATCGAATGAAAATGAAATGGATAGCCTAAATGAATCTATTTTAGAAGATAATGATGACAAAAAAAACAAGAATGCCAATCTGAAAAATCATGAAAAACATTTAGACGATGAACTTCATGTTAATTTATGGGAAATTGGCGAAGACAATCCATCTCCTTTCTTAGATATTGGAGTGATGATCCATGACCATAAAAATGTCGATGAAGTCGTTGTTGATTTACCTTGGGAATTAGATAAAAAAGATATAAATGATCTGGGTTCAAAACTTAGTAGCGAAAAAAGTGTAGCTGCGATATTCAATGAAGTTGTTCATTATGATGGCCTCGCTGAAGGAAACTTTGCTAACATCAGCTTCAGAAGAAATGGCGTAGATGAGAAACCATTTTGCCTTTTCCGTTTGAATTCACAATCTTTTCGAATTGAATATATTCCGATAAGTAATGATACTTCATCAACGAGAGTATTGATAAAACTTCCCAAATATACAAATAGAACAACTTTAGCAGATAGAAGAAAATCGGCATACATACGGTTTCGTATAAAAGGAATTCCACCAAGCGTATATACAACCAACTTTTCTTATAAAGATGAAGCTTTAATTAGTTCTAGTATACATACTCGCATTATTGATTTCAGGATTAATGTTATGAGGGGCGTGCCTGAAGAATTGATGCATAGCAATGACGATTTAATATTCCCAGCGAAATTGAAGAGGATACACTGCTTCTTAACAACTATCAGAAATGAGGAATGTATATCAGTCAGTAAATACTACAATGGTTATCGTTCTTTGGTCGATGAAGAAATTTGGAATGAATATATAAAACTAGATAATTTACTACCCGGAAAAAAAACGGACACTATAAATAGTTATCTAGGCTACCAGTGGACAATTAAAAATGAAAAGGAGAGTGAAATAGTTAAAGATCTTATTGTATTAGGTAGATTTTCCAAGAAAAAATCCAACTCTGGATCTATATTAAGATTTATACTAGTAGTAGTTTTGTTAGGTGCTCTAGGAAGCGGGCTCTGGGAGAGCATGGGAAGTTTAGCTTCTTGGTTTAACAACGATTTACTTAAGAATACAGAAGAGCACACGAATTTTATAAATTTATCGAAAATTATATTATTATCTTTGATCGTATCGTGTATAGTGATAATTTACAGGCGTAAGGCAGATTAAATTTAAAGAGGCATTGGTTATTATTTTAAAAGGCCATTAAAACTAATTTCATTTTTTAATGGCCTGTAATGCTGATAATATGTTTCACCAAACTCAAAACCATAATACTTAAAAATCCTCAAAAAATTACTTCTTTGCTCCTCCGAAACTGAGAGTAAAGGGTTTTTAGTATTTAACAAATCGAAACTTTTCTCAAATAATGTTAATCCGATGCCCGAACCTTGGAATTTTGGCATAACTTGAAGACAGCAAAGTTTTTTTTCAATATCACTATCTTTTAATATTGCTAATCCAGCGAGATCATCATTTCTATATTCAAGAATAACTGAACGCTCTCCTGTTATAATACCTGGAATGACAATATTACTAATCCAAGAGCTGAAATCGGGATAGAAAAGCCGAAGATCACCCAAAGTATTAATCAATAAATCATCAACTTTTTGAACCGTTGCTGGATCTTGGAGCAAAAAGTCTCTACCAATGAATTTAGGTTTGCCAAGATCCAATAAATGATCAGCAATTTTCAGTGGCGAATGTTTAATCATAAAAGATTGCTCCACACTATAGGTAATCAAATTCAAATTGTTTATCTTCGAGCTCATTACTAATATAGCAGAAAGACTGAGGTGGTGTAATCTTTCCACCTAAACTATCTAAGTCAATTGGTTTTTTGTAGATGTTTACCTCTCCAATAGCAATAGCCACTGCTTTATCTCTGCCTTGATAATATGAGTCAAAGTATTTTTTATCGATCCCAGCAAAATACTGGGTTATATTCCAAATGCAATCTGGAGAGCCTTGATGAATCTCTTTAACCTCAAACTCACCAACTAATTTCCCGACTGGTTTAGTCGCATAAATAAGAACTTTGGTAATTCCTTTCTTTGAAAAGTTTACTTTCCTGAATTCGAATTTTTTTTCTCCACTAAGAATTTTATTAACATACTCAGGCTTAATCGATAATAATACCTTCATTTACTTGCCCTTCTTCCGCTATCCACCTGAATTGCTTTTCAGTTAATGAGATAAAATCCCACCGTGTTCTAGTACTAAGACCACAATCTTCTATTAAGCGCCCTCTGGTTAATCTTTTCTTGAGTGCACCATTATAAGTAAACTTTATTATATACCTTTTTTTATTGTTAGTAAAATAATCTTTTAACTCTTCATTTTTAAATACACTATATGGCTTTACATATTTCATGAATTCAGACTCTGATGAAAATGATTTAATTTGCCTTACCTCTTCAATAACACATATTGAAGATACAACCGACCGATAATATGCCTTCCCCTTTCCACCTTTATTTGTCCTATAAATACAGATTGCATCACCCTGGTTTAGATTTTTTGTCCTGTTAATTCCTGAGATGTATATTTTGTGAATGCTATTTGTATATGAAATATCTTCCAATATGTCATGACTCTCGGTCCTAAGTATTGAATCCGGGAGAAACTTAGAGTGATATTCTGGGTAAATTGCTAGAAGATGATATTTTTTATCTTTTAAAGAGAGATGAGGGAAATCTTTGATAACATCCCCAGTTATATTTTTCATTTTTTTCACATAAACATTTTCTACGCCGTTTACGCTTTTTTTCGAACCATGAAAATCGAATCCATATTTATCAAGGATTTTTATCAACGGCTTTTCTTTCTCAAAAACAGTTACATAAATATAGTCAGAACCTTCATCTATTGCATGGTCAAAAGTTTTTTTCAATAATCTCTCCCCCAACTTTGTTCCATGCGCATTTATCTTAAAAGTTCCTATCTTTAATAGATTACCTGAAGGCAAAGCTGGTTCAATATCATCTACATTTTCAAATTCAGGCTTTAAATATATAAATGCATCTAACTTCTCATCTCTATTATAAAATACATATGCTTTTTCACCTTCTTTAGCTTTTTTTCTGAACCACGATGAAAACTCTTTATAACTGGCTTTTAAAGAGTCAAAAAAATCATCATTTAGATCTAAATCATTAAAAAAAGCATATCTTATATTGCTCACATTAACCTCCTGATTTGTATGATATTTTAATGAATTTCTTAATTTCTTCATAATCAGTAACATAAGCTGAGTTAAATGGAAGATTGTATTTTTCAGTAAACATTAAAGCTTGCTCCCCCTCAACTTTCTGCATTTTTTCTATAACTTCTTCATCCCAATAGATTTTATCTCTATCCATTAGTCTTTTGCATATTATCTCGGGATTTTCTTGGAGAAAAAGCACTGCACCTATGTTAAGTTCCCTGATAATATCAAACTCAATTCTTTTCACTAATCCTTCTTTGTCTAATAAACAAAAATGACCATCTAATAAGAAGTCATCATCTAACATCCTACTTATGGCATTTATTAAGTAATGTTGATTACTGCTAATTTCGTCCGTTTTTTTATCTTTACCCCATGTAATGGAACCTTTTTCTGACCTAATTAACTCACTTGCACTAAAAAAATCGATCATGAGATCTTTTGATAACTTATTACATACGGTACTTTTACCAACACCATAAACTCCTGCCACCATCACTATCATCGTTCCTCCTAAATTCATCGATTTAATCATGCTAGATTTCATTTAATTTTACAATATTATTTTACTAAATGCATCAACATTATTTATTCTTCAAAAAAATTAAAAATGACACTACCTACCCCATTGCTGAAATACTAAAAAAGCAAATAACAAAAGAGAATATGAAACATTTTATATCAGCCTATAAATACATAGAAATTTACTATAATTTTAAAAAAATCAATATTAATAAATTAAAACCCCTCTTAACCACCGATCTTGTGATTACGTAAAGTTTTCTAGAGGCAATGCCTTCTCTTTTTTTAATTACACTTTTGCAGATCTGATTTGACTCAGTAAAGATAGGCACATCACTAACTAATGGTCTATTATTAGATCTATTAAGGAAGTGGCCCGTAAGAGAGACTATAGCCAAACCAAAAATTATAATAGCATTTGATGTTATAAAAAACGCTTATCACTTCCGGGTTGATAAAAAATTTTTAATTTATAACCCCACCATTATAAATTTGAAAATCCTTGGCGCTAACACATTCCCATAACAGTATCATTTCAAGCTCACACTGCCGGAATAATTATATATTTTTCAGCGATACCTGATATTCTTCATAACAGCATTGACCACCACTATCGATTTGCACGATAACATTTCACCTTCACTTACGACGCCGTCTTTAGCAATTTCCACGCCAATTATATCATCATCCTCTATGATATAGATTAGCTCCCTATGGCTAAATGATCGATATACAGCCAGCCTTCATTCGGTCATAAGATCTGATGTAACCCGCACACTGCTGACGTTAAAAGTCCTGACTCAGTATGACACCTGTACATTGTGATTACGGTAGCTGACAGGGCTGAACCATCGCTGGGATCCTGACGATGCAGAGTGCTTACATTCATTTTGTCACTAAACACTAAATATAGCCTCCTGATGATACCGTTCATCGGCTAGGCGCAGTGCACCATGGAACTCTTTGACCTACCTGAAGGCCTCATAAACCAGACTTTCGCAGCGCGTTTTGCACATCATGCTGGTTAAACCAGATATACCAGCAGCTGCGAGCAACACACTACACTCGGCACTCACACATCGATTTAATACTCAACCAAGCCTGCTATTTCTCGATAAAGATAAATTTTACTTTAGATGCTTCGCAAAATATATTGCGGCATTGGAAAATGTCCAGCTCATCGTCACATCCAGCCAACTAAATAGCTGTTCGGAATAGTAGATCACTTTGAGGGAACTCAGCCCGAATTGTGCGATCTGATCAATCGCCAAATCAAAACAAATCACCAACCGGACTGAGCGATGCCGATCATAGCACCAATAACCCGTACCGAACGACGCCTGATGCAAAAAACG
>NZ_JRZZ01000039.1:2790-33202 GCF_002865965.1 Erwinia sp. B116 | reverse complement strand
CTGATGCAAAAAACGCTTCATAAAACGCGTGACAAAAACCACGCCCGACGGCTCACGGCCCTGCTGATGCTGGACCGGGGAGACAGCGTCAGCGAGGTTGCCAGAACGCTCTGCTGCGCCCGTTCATCCGTGGGGCGCTGGATAAACTGGTTCACTCTTTATGGCACCGACGGCCTGAAATCCCTGCCGCCCGGGCGCGGGCGTCGCTGGCCGGTTGAGCATATCTGCTCACTCCTGCTTCAGCTGGTGAAGCACTCGCCGGGTGACTTTGGCTACCAGCGTTCGCGCTGGAGTACTGAACTGATGGCGATAAAAATCAGAGAGATAACCGGTTGCCACCTGCATGCGTCCACCGTCCGCCGATGGCTTCCCCAGGCCGGTCTGGTCTGGCGAAGAGCGGCACCGACGCTCAGGATCCGTGATCCGCATAAGGAAGAAAAAATGGCCTCTATCAACGCCGCTCTTGCACAGTGCAGCCAGGAAAACCCGGTGTTTTACGAAGATGAAGTGGATATCCACCTCAACCCAAAAATCGGCGCAGACTGGCAGCTGCGAGGGCAGCAGAAACGCGTTGTCACGCCCGGTCAGAATGAGAAGTATTACCTGGCGGGTGCCCTGCACAGCGGCACCGGGAAGGTCAGTTACGTGGGTGGCAGCAGCAAAAGTTCGGTGCTGTTTATCAGCCTGCTGAAACACCTTAGAGCGACCTACCGCCGGGTAAAAAGCATCACGCTTATCGTGGATAACTACATCATCCACAAGAGCCGTGAAACGCTGCGCTGGCTGAAGGAAAATCCAAAGTTCAGGGTCATTTACCAGCCAGTTTACTCGCCGTGGGTAAATCACGTTGAACGGCTGTGGCAGGCATTACACGACACCATCACCCGCAATCATCAGTGCCGTTCAATGTGGCAACTGCTCAAAAAGGTGAAGCATTTTATGAGTACGGTCAGCCCCTTCCCGGGCGGCCAACACGGTCTGGCCAAAGTGTAGCGATATTAGGATCAGCTATTTAGCGACAAAAACGATGTCCGCAGCCTTGTCGCTATGCTGATGTTGCACCGGGGCGAGCATCTCAGGGTGTTGGCCAGTAAGCTCTGCTGTGCTCGTTCTAAAGTTGGCCGCTGGATTCACTCGTTCACACTTCATGGCTTTGAAGGTCTTGAATGCGGACGACCCTGCCCCTTTGAACAGATATGCGCTCTGCTGAAGCGACGTGGGGAACGCTCGTCAGGCAACTCTGGTTATAACCGATCGCGCTGGATCACTAAATTAATAACTATAAAAATCAATTAGATAACCGGTTTTTAGTTTCATGCCACTACTGTGCGCCACTAGTTGCCTTCGCCAAGATTTGTCTGGCGCAGTGCCGCCCCAGGCTGCGTATCCGCGACCAGCATCGGGAGGAAAAACTGACAGCGATAAATGCGGCTCTGTCCCTCTGTTGCGCAGAACATCCAGTCTTTTATGAATTTGTAGTGCTTGTCCATCTGAACCCTAAAATCGGAGGCTGACTTGTAACTGCGTGATCAGCAGAAGCGGGTTGTTACACCGGGACAGAATAATAAATATTACCTTGCCGGCACGCTGAACAGCGGCACCGGGCGGGTAAGCTATGTCGCCAGAAGCAGTAAAAGCTCCACATTGTTCATCAGCATGCTAAAACACCTGAGAGCGCGTTACCGGCGGGCCAAAGCCATCATGTTAATCGTGGATAAAGATATCATTCATAAAAGTCATGACACACTTCGCTGGTTGAAGGCCAAACCGAAGTCCATCGTGATACACCAGCCGGTGTATTCGCCGTGGGTAAATCATATTGAAAGGCTCTGGCTGGCGCTGCAGGAGACCATAACCCGCAACCATTAGTGCCTCATGTGGCAACTGCGAAAAAGATTCGCCAGTTTATGACAACAGCTAGTACGCTCCCCGGAGACGGGCATGGTCTGGAAAAGTGTAGCATTTAGGATCAGCTACTTAGGTGGTATTCCTGTAATTTTTCTGATGCTGAAAATTAACACTGTCTTAGCTTACAGTCCAACCCAAAAAAAAGTCTGAGCTTTCGCTCAGACTTTCTCTTTAAATATGGTGGTGAGAGAGGGGTTCGAACCCTCGATACGTTGCCGTATACACACTTTCCAGGCGTGCTCCTTCAGCCTCTCGGACACCTCACCAGAGTGTTGCCGCCTTGCGGTGGCAACGGGCGCTAATGTAGGGAAAACGACTGCGCCGGTCAACTGATTTTCCACGCTATTTCGATCGTTTAGTCAGTTTTAACCCACACTGGTGCTTAATCCAGCAACCTGCACGTGAGACGGTGCGCAAATCGCCATTTCCCCCTGCGCCGGCGGGTAAAAGATGCATAATAGCCGGTTTACTGTGGCAGAAAATACCGAGGTTAAAGATGGATCGCACCCACGCGGTTAACCAACCTAAGACGCCGGGCGGAACCGGCGCGCTGTTCTTTATTCAGATCTTTGCAACGCTCGGCTTTGCGGTGCTCTATTCCAGCCTGGTGCTCTACGCCACCAAACGCCTCGGCTTCAGCGAAGGGCAGGCCAACACCATGATGGGCGTGTTCGGCGCCTTTAACTACGGCCTGCACCTGTTTGGCGGCTACCTCGGCGGCCGTTTTCTCAGCAACCGCAATCTGTTTGTGCTGGGGATGGTGCTGCAGGTGGCCGGCTGCTGGACGCTCTCCGGTCAGAGCGCCGAAGGGCTCTACTGGGGGCTGGCGATGTTCCTTACCGGCAGCGGCCTCAACGTTACCTGCATCAATATGATGCTCACCCAGCGCTTTGCGCCGCAGGACCACCGCCGCGAGAGCGCCTTCCTGTGGAACTACGCCGGCATGAACCTCGGCTTTTTCCTCGGCTTTACCGGCGCCGGTTATTTTCAGCTCAGCGAGCACTATGAAGCGCTGTTCCTGTTTGCCACCGTCGGCAACGTGGTGGCGATCGTTATCTCGCTGCTGTGCTGGAAAATTCTGGCGGATATCGACACGCCGCTGCTGCAGGCCACGCCGCGCCAGTACCGCTGGCGCATGCTGACCGGGCTGGCGGTGCTGCTGCTGCTGGTGCCGGTGATTCGCCTGCTGCTGACCCACGCCGGCTTTACCGGCGGCTTTGTGCTGGTGGTGGGGGCGGCGGTGTTCCTGCTGCTGTGCCTGACCACGCTGCGCCATCGGCCGCGTGACGAGCAGCGCCGCATGAGTGCCTATCTGCTGCTGGCGCTGGGGGCGCTGGTGTTCTGGACGCTGTACCAGCTGGCCCCGATGGGGCTGATGCTGTTTACCGAACACAATATCAACCTCAACGTGCTGGGCATCCGCGTGGCACCGCAGTGGGTGCAGAACATCAACACGCTGGTGATCGTGTTCTGTGGTCCGCTGCTGGCGCTGGGCTTCCGCAACCTGCGCGAGCGCGGCTGGCGCATTGATATCCCGCTGCAGTTTGCCGCCTCGCTGTTCTTTATCGGCCTTGGCATGCTGGTGCTGCCGCTCGGCATCGCGCTGGCCGGCGGTGACGGCATGGTGGCCTTTCAGTGGATCGTCATCAGCTACGTGCTGCAGAGCCTCGGCGAGCTGCTGATCTCACCGATCGGCTACGCGATGATCGGCCGGCTGGCCCCGGCGAAATATCAGGGGGTGATGATGGGCTGCTGGATGATGGTCACCGGCGTCGCCTCGGTGCTCTCCGGCTACGTTTCGGCGCTGATGCCGGAAAACAGCGGCAGCACGCCGCTGCTGACCAACCCGGGCTACAGCCACATCTTCAGCCTGCTCGGCTGGGGCAGCGCCGCGGTCGGGCTGGTGCTGGTGGCGCTGATCCCGCTGCTGCGCCGCCTGATCCAGCAGGTCGAAACGCCATAACCTGTCGGGGGCAGCTCGCTGCCCCAGATTTCCCTTGCCAGCGGCGACGTTTTAACCGAGCCTGTTAAAAAAACAGGAGAAAAAACGTGGATATCCTTTTTTACCATCCCTCTTTTAAAGCCGATAAATGGATTGACCTGTTACAGCAGCGCCTGCCCGGCGCGCGCGTGCGCCAGTGGCTGCCCGGCGACGATCGCCCGGCCGACTATGCCCTGGTGCGCAACCCACCGCCCGAGATGTTAAAAGGCCGCCGCCTGCGCGGCGTCTACGCGCTGGGGGCCGGGGTGGATGATATTCTCGAACAGCTGCGCCAGCACCCCGATATGCTCGGCGAGGGCATCCCGCTGTTCCGGCTGGAAGATACCGGCATGAGCCTGCAGATGCAGGAGTATGCGGTGTACCACGTGCTTGGCTGGTTCCGCCGGTTCCCGGAGTACCAGCAGCAGAAGCGCGAAGCGCTGTGGCACCCCCTACGTAACCACCGCCGCGAAGAGTTTACCATCGGCCTGCTCGGGGCCGGGGTGCTGGGGGCCAGCGTGGCGCAGAGCCTGCAGGCGTGGGGCTTCCCGCTGCGCTGCTGGAGCCGTTCGCCGAAGCAGATTGACGGGGTGACCAGCTTCCACGGTGACGCGCAGCTCGGTGAGTTCCTCTCCGGCACCCGGGTGCTGATCAACCTGCTGCCCAACACGCCGCAGACCGTCGGCATTATCAACCGCGCGCTGCTCAGCCAGCTGCAGCCGGGCGCGTTCCTGCTTAACCTGGCACGCGGTGCCCACCTGGTCGAGGCCGATCTGCTGGCCGCGCTGGAGGCCGGCGAGGTCAGCGCCGCGGCGCTCGACGTGTTTAACCACGAGCCGCTGCCGGTGGAACACGCGTTCTGGTCCCATCCTGACATCGCCATCACGCCGCATAATGCCGCTGTAACCTTAAGAGAGGAAGCTGGCGATTACATCGCGCGTTCGATTCTGTTGCAGGAACAAGGTGAGATGCCGTCCGGCCGCGTCGATCTGAGCCGCGGCTACTAACAGCAGGCGGGGCGGCGAGCGCCCCGCAGAAAGGAGATAACATGTACCCGGTCGATTTACATATGCATACCGTTGCCAGCACCCATGCCTACAGCACGCTGCGCGACTACGTGCTGCAGGCGCAGACCTGCGGCGTTAAGCTGCTGGCGATTACCGATCACGGCCCGGATATGGCCGACGCGCCGCACTACTGGCACTTCGTTAATATGAAAATCTGGCCGCGCGTGATTGACGGCATCGGCGTGCTGCGCGGGATTGAAGCCAACATCAAAAACCTGCAGGGCGAGATCGACTGCAGCGGCCCGATGCTCGGCTCGATCGATATTATCGTTGCCGGCTTCCACGAGCCGGTGTTCCCGCCGCAGGACGAGGCCACCCACACCGAAGCGATGATCGCCGCGATGGCCGGCGGGCTGGTGCACATTATCAGCCACCCCGGCAACCCGAACTACCCGATCGACATCCGCGCGGTAGCGGAAGCGGCGGCGAAGTACGACGTGGCGCTGGAGCTGAACAACTCCTCGTTCACCACCTCACGCAAGGGCAGCGAACCAAACTGCCGCAAAGTGGCGGAAGCGGTGCGCGACGCCGGCGGGCGCATCGCGCTGGGCTCCGATTCCCACACCGCCTTTACCCTCGGCCAGTTCGACCACTGCCTGCGCATTATGCAGGAGGTCGACTTCCCGCAGGATCGGGTGCTCAACGTCACGCCACGGCGGCTGCTGGACTTCCTGGAAATGCGTACGGGCAAGAAGATTGCGGAGTTTGCGGAATTCTAAGTGGATGTTAAACAGGGCAGCGGCCGCTGGGTATGCAGGGGCCGCTGCGCTTATCCGCAACTGGGATTTGAGATGGCTGTTGTCCGATTGCTGACTTCGTCATTATCTCCGTGTGGTTTACACTTGCCCGGTGCGTAGCCGAATTTGCGCCTGAAGGCGCGAGAAAAAGCCTCGGCACTGCCAAAGCCAACCCTCGCCGCGGCTGATTTGACGCTTCGTCCGGATCGCAAATGGGCTCTCCCCAGGGCTAAACGCCAGCGGGTCAAATACGCACCGGGTGGTTCTCCGACGGTTTTCTTGAAGACTTCAATAAACTGCGCACGGGATATTCCCGCGATAGCGGAGAGATCGGCGATCTGCCACTTCCGCGCCGGATCATCGTGCATAGCGCCAAGGCTCATATGCAGTAAAGGGTGGGCAAGCCCCGCTAATAAACCCGCATCATCGGTTCCCCTCGCGATGGCTCGCCGAATGGCCAATACCACAACGACTTCAGACAGGCGTGTCTGCACTGTACTGCCACCGCAACGGGCCACGTCGTTCTCCGCAACGATGAGCTCTGCCAGGCTACGTAATTGCGGCATCTCGTCCATGGGAAAGCACAGTTCATCGGGCAATGCACCGACCAGGGGATTAGCGCTGCCGCCAAAATCAACCCTGGCGGCGGCGCATAACGTTGCCCCGACGGGCAAACCGCCTGACGATTTGGCACGGTAGAGCAGATGGCTCGGTTCGCCTGTGCCACGGGTATCGATGATAAACAGGTTCGCCGAAGCAGTCGAATCGCAATGCTCCACGCGCAGTGGGAAGGCTTGCAGGAAAGCGGCCAACCGGTCATATCTTTGTGGCATATTCAGACTTTCAATCATGTTTTTCTCAAACGGCCTTACCCTGAATCTTTTATTCTACTTCAATGCCCTATGTTGACCTAAACGATTGACTGGAGAAGCTATGCCACAAGATTCTGCCGCTAAATTCGACGCGACTCGCGCCGGGGAATACGCACGACAGAGCCGGATTGCCCTGGCCGGATATGATGCCTGCCACGAACTTTCTGCCTGCATGCTCTCTGCTGCGCTGGGGGATGGAAAGCCTGCGCATGTGTTGGTGGTAGGTGCCGGGGGAACGGCTGGTGAAATCATCGCCTCAGCGACACTGGAGCCGCACTGGTCTTTTGTCGCCGTCGATCCCTCGCAACCGATGCTGGAACTTGCCCGCATGAGCGTAGCCGGGGCAGGGGTGGCAAACCGGGTTGAAACCGTGCTCGGTGCGCTCGAAGATTTGGATGCTTCCCCCGCGTTTGATGCCGCCATCATGACTGGCGTGCTGCACCATCTACCCGGTGATGAGGCGAAGCACGATATTCTGGCCCAGATTGCCATACGTCTGAAACCGGGGGCGCCGCTGGTCGTTGCGGGAAACTATCGGGCGTATGCTTCGCAACCTTTGCTGATGGCGGCATGGGCCAATCGCTGGCGAATGCACGGCGCGGAGGCGGAAGAGCTGCAGTCTAAAATGAACAAAATTTTGCAGGGCGCGGAGCCACCCCTGTCGGAAAATGTCGTTTTTGCCTTGCTTAACGACGCGGGTTTTATGGACCCTGTACGCTTCTTTTCCAGCCTGTTCTGGGGAGCCTGGCTGGCCCGACGAGCACCTGGCGTGAAGTGATCGACCCGAGGAGCAGGCTTCGGTGACTCATTTGTGGCGGGGTGCCTGAGGGTGTTTTGGTCGATGAGCGTCCTGGTTGTCATCATCCGCCTGAAGGACTGCGGTGAAAGATGAGCGGACGTTCCTCACGGGGAGGGATGCCTGCGCTTCCATTCATCAACAACATCGCCCAAATTTTTTGATACATCATTTCGAATCCAGGCCATAAATTCACGATCAAATCGAAAATCCGCACCACATTCACCCACCATGAAACGGCGAACGTTTTGTGTATTCCTGTAGCCTTTATCAACGACGGTGAAGCGTGTCAGTAAAGCACTGTGCCAGTCGATATTCACTTCTCTACCCCTGTATTACGCCACACAATGGCAGCCTTTAAACTTAACACACTGGCTTCCAGCTGTCCGCATCTGGCACGATGCTGAAGTGCGTCACAGGCAAAGTATGCTATGAGCGAAGAGCGGACGTCTACATGGATTAGCCTTCTTCACGCAGGCCCGCTCAACTAATTAGTTAAAGATTAGCGGCAAGGGCTGCATTGATACATTTTAGTACATCATCATCTTTTCCAATAGTTACGGGAAAACCTCTAACGTTAAGAATGTTACTCTTAATTGAAATAACAAGTTTTTCACCTTCAATATCCAAGTCAAATATTTTAGAACGATCCCCCAAGATTGAACGAGCCAGGTTATTGAAATTTGTTGAGGATTCTCCGCTCTTTAGTCTGGCATGTGCGGGTGCAACAATCGAAAGTAAAAGATCTCTCAGCGCATCAGCCTCACATATTACTTCAGTGCTCGAGGCATGCTGGACGCAGCGGATCAAATCTGAATATCCTGTGTTAACATCGTCATGCGACAGCTGATTGATATGATCAATTTCACCAACAGCTGCACTTGGCTTTCCAATCGAAGTAAATGGATCTGAACTCTGATAGTAAGACTCTACCGAACCTTTGCGTAAAATAAATAGACCACACTGTTCCAGCAGGTCGAGTAGCACATTTAAACGGGTCTTTATACTACTCCACTCATTGTCCTTAGTTAAATTTGATAATTCATTATCATCGATAGTGAAAAGTGTACAGAAAGCAGAGCGACGCTTTGCTTGTGTCTCTTCCTCGGTTTTCTTGTTCACCCAATACGGGTGCGATTCAGCAATTACAGAAATTTCATTCCATCGGCAATCTACCAATTTGCAAAAATCCGTGAATATGGCACTAACCATTTGTTGGGAGGATCGATATCCTAGCTCACTTGCTCGTCTTTCTGCGGTGGGATTATCATTAAGGTATGAGTTGACAAGATCAAGACCATCAGCGATTCCATCAGCGTCTGCCAACGCAACTGGTTTTTTGCCGAGTAATCGTAATAATTTTGCCACGGTTGGCATCTGTCCTTTACCAATCACAGGTAATAACTGTGATCCAGCAGCTTCGAGATGTACATCAAGCTTGTTTGCAAGCGCACTGCAAATCATTACGTCAGAGGGCCCTTCAACTAATAAAGGCCGCTTGGAAAACAGTGATAATTTATGCTCTTGTCCGAGACGGGCAATTAAGTTTTGTACTTTTTTATTTTTGAGTTCGCCAGCATCAACTGGAATTTGCACTGGCTCACTGATTAGGTCATAACAGAAGACGAGAGATAGTAAGTCTTCTGGTTTTTGAATTTGGAGCATTTCTGTTGAATGAGTTGCGATGATAACAATCTTTTTATTACCTCCCTCAGAGGGGTGGCCCGAGACACTGAGGATTTCATGAAGAAGAAATGCCTGTAACTGAGGATGCAAGGAAACCTCCGGTTCATCTAGAAGGAGCGCACCTACATCATCATCATAAAGTGCAGCTAAAATCCCAACTAAATGCATCAATCCGGATGCTTCTCTGCCAGACGAGTATGATTTTTCTTCTATATCCAATCTCGAAAATAATATCTTTAGTGATCCACCATCCCATTCAATAATAATGTCGCGCTTGAATAATTTCCGAAGCCTCTCTTGAATTTTAATTAGAATATCAGCCCGTTCAGCAAGCGTTTGGAAATCACCATTAATTGTTTCCATCTGATGTCTGCGAACAGCATCGCTCTTACTCCCATAATTTGCTCTATCGTAGTGTGGTGAGCCTCCACGATGCCCGTCATAGTCTGACCTGTACTGCTCCAACATCCCCATTCGTCCAGCAGAGAGAAAACGCACATGCTTTCCATTTGTATGCTGGTGTAGACTTTGCTTTAGCCCCCTCAAAAGGTGCGTTTTTCCAGAACCGTTAGGGCCGAGTAGAATGGTAAGGCCGTTGTTTAAAGTGACCTTGTGATTGAATTTTTCATTGTGACCAGAAATTTGCGCTGTCAATTCTAGAGGGAAACTCACTTGCATCACTCCTTATTCTGCATGGCATTTTCAGCAAAAGGGCTTCCATTTTTTAATTATGGTTTATCCCTTGCGCCCTATATTTTTAATAATAAACCGAAGTAAGTAAGATTTAATAATCTGACAGAAAAACACTGTTCGTTAGGACGAAAATATACATTCATAACTCGAATATTTTACCATGATAATTGCTCAGATTTACACTAAATTTTGTTGGGGCAGCCTTGCAAAGGAAGTCCGTGATCTCTTCCCTTTGTTCAGTACCGGCGTAAAGTGGGGGTTCCGGCCTTTCTTTCTCTGAACAAACGAGGTCATCCGTCATGAAAAAGACGCGTTATACCGAAGAACAGATAGCCTTTGCCCTGATGCAGGCGGAAACAGGTACTCGGGTGGAGGAAGTCTGCAGAAAGATGGGGATTTCTGAGGCAACTTTTTACATCTATGGACTACCTCCGTTTTGCAAGCATTGAATCTGGTTTTAGGTTGTTGCTTACATCTATCCGGCATCAGGAGTTCCTGTGCCCAAATGGGTAATCCGCACACAATCGCCTCAACAACTGGACGGCCTCGAAGGCCTGTATAAAAATCAGGTTCCGATTGTGCAGGTGCAACCTGTTACCATTTTTCAATACTCTGCAACTTTTAAGGCAAGTATCATATTGTTGCTGGTTGATATTCTGTCTCGTTATGAAGAATTGACCATATGATCCGGGCATTCTTGTTGGCAACTGCAACAGTCGTTTTGTTGAATTCGCGCCGTTCCTTTAGTTGATTAACCCATTGATTTAAATAGCCATAGTTATTATTTGTAGCCACTCTGACAACAGCGCGGGCACCATGAATAAACAGGGTCCGGAGATGCTTGTCGCCTTTTTTCGTCATGTTCATCAGTACCTGTCTGTCTCCGCTCGAGTGTTGACGTGGTACGAGGCCAAGCCACGCAGCAAAATGGCGGCCATTTTTGAATTCTGTTCCTTTACCAATCGCCGCAATAACGGCTGTGGCGGTTTTGGGGCCAATACCTTTCACTTTAGCAATACGCTGACAGGCTTCGGACTGTTTGAAAACGATGTCGATTTCTTTATCAAAAAATCTTATACGCCGTTCGAGATCTAAAAAGAGATCATAGAGTTCCGCAATCGTTCTACGCATACGTGCACTAAGCCCGTTTTCAGCATCTTCCAGGATCAAAGGAATAGCCCGACGGGCCCTTGTGACAGCGGTACCAATGGGGATCCCTCGGTCAAGCAACAACCCTCGCATTTGACAGACTGTCGCAGTACGATGATTGACGATCCGTTGCCTTGCACGATGTAAGGCCTGAATATCCTGCTGCTCCGGGCTTTTTGGCGGGACAAATTTCATCGTGGGCTGCATCAGCGCTATCGCGATCGCCAATGCATCATTGCCGTCATTTTTTTGCCCGCGAACAAAAGGTTTAACATACTGGGGGCTGATGACTTTTACTTTATGTCCCAGTTTTTCAAACTCACGCTGCCAGTAAAATGCTCCCGTTGAGGCTTCCAGACCAATCAGGCAGGCTGGTAAATTGGCTACTGTCTGAAGCAGTATTTTTCGGTCAACGCGTTTCGTGTAGAGAGGTTTTCCAGCCTGGTTTAAGCCACAGAGTTGAAAAACATTTTTAGCCAGATCGATACCCAGATAGACGATATTCATGTTTATTCTCCTGCTGAACGTATTTTGTTCAGTTAAGCGCAAAGGGAGGAGGTAGTCCATCCCATTACCTGGCGTAAAAAGTATGGCGGTATGGAGGTGCCCGAGGTTAAGCGCTTGAAGTCGCTTGAGGAAGAGAACGCCAGACTCAAGAAGCTGTTTGCCGAAGCCATGCTGGATAAGGAGGCGCTTCAGGTGGCTCTTGGGCGAAAGTACTGACGACAGACCAGAAGCGCGAAGCCGTGATGTTAATGTGTGATGCGACCGGTCTGTCGCAACGTCGTGCCTGCGGGCTCACAGGCTTGTCCCTGTCGACCTGCCGCTATGACGGCCGGCGTCCAGCTGCTGATGCCCATTTATCAGGGCACATCACTGAGCTGCCACTGAAGCGCAGGCGTTTTGGCTACCGCCGCATCTGGCAGTTACTGCGCCGTGAAGGGCTTCATGTTAATCACAAGCGCGTGTACCGCCTTTATCATCTCAGCGGGCTGAGCGTAAAGCGCAGACGACGTCGTAAAGGGCTGGCAACAGAACGTCTGCCGCTGCTCCGCCCGGTAGCGCCCAATCTGACCTGGTCGATGGATTTTATCATGGACGCACTGGCTACCGGTCGCAGGATCAAGTGCCTTACCTGCGTCGATGACTTCACGAAGGAGTGCCTGACTGTCACCGTTGCCTTTGGGATCTCAGGCGTGCAGGTCACGCGTATTCTGGACAGCATTGCGCTGTTTCGCGGTTATCCGGCGACGATAAGAACTGACCAGGGGCCGGAGTTTACCTGCCGCGCGCTCGATCAATGAGCCTTTGAGCACGGCGTGGAGCTGCGGCTTATCCAGCCCGACAAGCCGACACAGAACGGATTTATTGAGAGTTTTAACGGACGCTTTCGCGATGAATGCCTGAATGAACACTGGTTCAGTGACGTCAGTCATGCCAGGAAAACCATCAGTGAATGGCGTCAGGATTATAACGAGTGCCGCCCGCACTCCGCGCTGAATTATCAGACGCCGTCTGAATTTGCGGCGGCCTGGAGAAAGGGTAATTCTGAGAGAGAAGGATCCGACATTACTAACTGAGCGTTGTATCTAATCTTGGGGGGCAGGTCACTCTTTTGACGTATCCAGTACTGTACTTGAAGACAGTACTAGCACTTGCTTTGCCTGTATGGGTAATTCTGAACGGTGTATATGGGAAGGAGTTAAACTTCACGCACTATTATCAGAAGCTGATGATTTATGCAGTACCAGTGTCCTTAGTGATTATAGTACTGAAGGCACTTGAAAATTAGAACAGCAAACGTGAATAGGTACAGTACTAAGATTAAAGCTAACCTCATACTGTTAACTGTCTATATTTTCAATCATTGAAGAATGTGATTGCTTCTGTGATTGACTCGATCTTCTGTATGTCACCTTCTGTAACTGCTTTATGCAACAGTCCAGAAAGAATGGCACTGCGTGTACTATCGGGGATGACACATGGCGATAGAATACCCCTTGATTGAGGATAGTTACCCCAATGCACTCCCAGAGCCTTGTAACCCCCGTTATCTTGGTTCAAATGGTCATAATTTCCTATGATCAAAACAAACTCATCATCACTGTAAATCTCTTTCGGGCTTTTCCAGTACGAAATCATTTTCATGGAAAAATTCTCACTCTTTAGTATACAGGTTAGTTTAAAACCGTTATCGATGACCTTGCTACTGCAATAAAATTTATCAGCAGCCTTATGTTATAATTAAGACGCCTTTGCCTACTGCATCCCTGGTGGGATAGTTCTGTCAAACTACAGTGGGCAAAGGCGTTTCATTTTTCAGAGTACTCAATTTGGCTAGTGTCCATGCAGCTAACTTGTGCCACATACTCGCGTGTAACTCTACCGGACAGGCTGAAGGGGATCGAGACAGAAGACAGTCCTATACTGATGGCTTCTGAATCATAGGTAATCTGACCTATCAGTATACGAGCCTTATTGAACTTTGAGGCATCCTGCTGAAGTAGATCATGCTCAAGAGCAGCAACAGCAGCCCCTTGAGACACGTTATCACAACTGACAGTACTGGCCTGAACTGGACGATCCCAAAGCCTGTAGACCATTACAGAAGCAATGGCGACAGCACTAACAGCAACGATGTAGCGTACTTTCATGACAATTCCCTGTACTTTAACAGGCAATACGTTATCAATTTATTAACAAATCAACAACTACCATTTATGGCTGTTGCATAAGTCAAATTAATCGTTGTGCTCAGAAAGGCAACTCCCACCGGTCCACAAAATCGTTATCCTGATGCAGCTCGGCCACGTGCTTTTCACTTCTAACGTGAAAGACTCCGACCATAACCGTCTCTATCAGCTCCTGAAACTCAAGCCAGTACATGTTGTGGTAGGTACGTCCGTACCAGAAGGTTTTGTCAGACCGCTGGATGAAGACAACCTCACCATTGACGATACCGTTACCAGGTAGCTCTGAACCAGCGTACAGAACCGTCATACGTTCCTTCTCTTCGTAGAAGTACTGTACGCCTGCCGACTGCCCGGGGTTAAAGCCGTTCTTACCCATGATGTTCTCCTTACGACACTGTATTTTTGTACAGTATGCCAAGGATGACGGGATGATCCAGTACTTGAAGATGAAGTATCAGCCAGTGTAAAGTGTCAAAAACTAGAGGCGTAAGTATGTTCAGAAAAAAAAATGTGCTCACCAATCTCGTGGCAGTTCTTGTATTATATTCAGGTTATGTTGAAGCTAACTCATACTCATGTGACGTAATTTCATCCACTCAATACTTTGGTAGAATGGCCAAAGATGGCCGTTATTCCAAACCTGTTAAAACTACAGGCCAATTGGAGTTGAGTGATAAATTTCTTACATTTCAGTTCAAAAGTCCTGAGTCCGCTTCCTCAACAGTTCTTCATTCAACACGGTTTTCTGCTGTCAAATGCGAACATGATCGGTGTACAAGAACAGCTGAATTGGTTAAATTCGAGAACAAGTCAAGTATCGATCTTGTTACAGCCAGTGGCAAAAATCCTAATGTCAAAATTAAGGCTGAGCTGTATCTGGAAAATGAATTGATGATGATTACAACCTTTAGTGTTGATGGTTGTAATTAATGTGTGACCTATTAGGTAATCTTTTCAAAGATTCTCCTATGCTATGGGCGATAGGGATATATTTTATGGTTCGTTATCCTTTATCCGGTGTCTGTTTACTATCTTTCTCAGGCGGTATTGTTATCATCACGACTGAAAAGGAAAGTCTACGTATAATTGGCTGGTTTTTGACTTTAGGAGCGTCATACTTCATTTTACAATTCATAAAAGAAAAGTATACCAATTGGAATTATAGAAGAAAAAATCAACGTTAATGACAATCTGATAGGTTCTCCGCCAGCCTCACTCAATGCGTGGGTTCAAAACCGAATGCTCACGCATATATATTCATCAAATATTCATCCCCGCCCCGCATTCTGCATAAATAAGCCATAGAAGAAGGAACACACTATGGCTACAACACAAGTCTCACTACGGTCTATTGCCCGAACATACGGCTACGATGAAAGTACTGTCCGTGACTGGCGAGATCGTGAAGATGGGATGCCTACCGACACGCTGAGCAATGCACAAGCCTGGATAGTATGACCTGACCCCCGTAATCCACACAAAATGTTATTAGCAACTTCCGCTTCTGGCACAGAGCAGACGTTACAGAACATAAGTAAGTTTGTCGAGTCCTGTGCAGACAGCCCTCTACGCTGCCTTAGCGACATGAAGTGACCAGATGAAGTTTCATTTAACTCAGTTGCGAAGTTGTCAGTTGCACGGTAAGCCCTGAGCAGTCTGTGACAGACGCCTAAACTGCACACCATCCCGGCTTTTACTAAAGCAGCCTTACCCGGCCGTCAGCAGTGAAGAGAATGAGGTAGCCCCTTTTGAACCACGCTGAGTGGACTATATGGCGCTTATGACCTAAAAAGAGTGATGACCAGGCTCTCCCGGTGGCACCCGCTTCCTGCTGCCCCTTTAAAGGAGTGACTCTGAGCTTTTTCAACAACAGGCACACATCTCAACTGGCTGACTGCTAACACCGGCCAAAAAGAATAAATCCACTCCCTCCCACTACAGCTGTTATATACTTCGCAGCAATCCACCGCCCTCAGCCTGTGCTCAGTCGGTCACCCTGATGACGCCAGGCACTGTGACAGTGTCACTAAATTTAACCGGAATCCCTTATGAACGAATTCTCCATCCTCTGCCGCATTCTTGGCTCGCTGTACAACCGCCAGCCGCAGGACCCGCTGCTGGTGCCGCTGTTTACCCTGCTGCGTGAAGGCAAGCTGCAGCAACACTGGCCGCTGGAGCAGGATGAGCTGTTAACCCGCCTGCAGCAGAACTGCGACCCGCAGCTGCTGGCCAGCGACTATAACGCGCTGTTCGTCGGCAGCGAGTGTAAGGTGCCGCCTTACGCGTCGCAGTGGGAGAACGGCCCGCAGGAAGCGGACGTGCGCGCCTTTTTATCCAGCCGTGGCATGCCGCTGAGCGATGCGCCGGCCGATCATATCGGTGCGCTGCTGCTGGCCGCCTCCTGGCTGGAAGACCAGTCGGAGGCCGATGAGTATCTGGCCCAGGTCACGCTGTTTGACGAGTATCTGCTGCCGTGGTGCGGTGCCTTTCTCGGCAAGGTGGAAGCCCACGCGGGCACCGCGTTTTACCGCACCCTGGCCGCAATCAGCCGCGAGGCGCTGCAGACCATGCGCGACGAGCTGGCCGAGCAGGAAGAGGGCGGCGAAGAAGAGACGGAGTAAGGGGGCAGGGATTACCCCCCGTAATCCCCGCTGTGCCTTCCCGCCAGATGCAGGCTCTGCCAGCGCGGCAGCGCCGAGCCCAGGGCAGAAGGCGCACGCGACCACAGCAGCGGCGTGCCGGGCAGCCAGAACGGCGATCGCAGCCGGGCGGCCAGGCCCCACCCGGTGAGCGCCAGCTCCTGCTCTTCGTCGGCGGCGCTTTGCGGCGGCAGGCCGCCGGGCTGCACGGTCGGCAGATAGGGGTGCTCCTGCAGCAGGCAGGCGGTGCGCGCCAGCGACAGCCGGGCGCTGAAACCGTTGTGATGCAGCACGCGCTGGCGCATCCCCTCCAGCACCGTCGCCGCCATCAGGTAGCCGGTGGCGTGATCCAGCGCCTGTACCGGTAAGGGAACCGGCGCATCGCCGCCGAAACGCTGGCGCCCGGCATCCGCCAGTCCGCAGGCCATCTGCACCAGGCTGTCAAAGCCGCGCCGGTTGCGCCACGGCCCGCTCCAGCCCCAGGCGTTGAGGCTGACGTCAATCAGCCCCGGGCTCAGCTCCTGCAGCCGTTCTTCGTCATAGCCGAGGCGGCTTAACGCATCGGCCCGGTAGCCGTGGATCAGCACGTCGCTCTGGCTTAACAGCAGCTCAAACTGGCGACGTCCGTCGGCACACTTCAAATCAAGCCGCGCGCAGCGCTTGCCCAGCGTCACCTCCTGTTCCAGCACCGGCTCCTGCCAGTCCGGCGGATCCAGACGCAGCACGTCCGCCCCCAGCCCGGCGAGGAAGCGGCTGGCCACCGGTCCGGCAATAATCCGCGTCAGGTCAAGCACCCGCACGCCGTGCAGCGGGCGCGCGGGGGGCAGCGGCCAGCGCGGCGGCGGGCCGGCGGGCTGCAGGTTCTGTTCAATCAGCGCTTCACGGCCGACCGTGTGCCCGTGGGGATGCGCCAGCCACGCCGCTTCGCTGCGTAACGCGGCGGCGCAGCCCCCGGCGGCGACCACCTCCTCTTCCAGCGCGATGGCGTTATGCCGCTGCAGCGTCTCAGCCAGCTGCTGCCGGTCGCGGTGCCGCCCCAGCACCTGCTCCATCGCCTCGCGGTGGTGTGGGGCGTTGGTATGCAGGCGGATCCAGCCGTCGGCGGTGGCGTAATCACCGGCGAAGGCGTCCCAGAGGGAGGGAAGCGCGTGGCCGATCGGCCGCAGCGCCTGGTGGAACCAGCGCGAAGCCAGTATGCCATCGATACGTGGCGGCTGCGGATTGCCGGTCAGGCTGGCGGCCGCCTGTGCCGCCAGCGCGATGCTGGTAGCCGCCAGTTCACTGACCGGAAACGCGGCGGTTAACGCCGCGTCACCGCTGACCTGCAGCGGCGGTAGTGGGGTGGTATCGTAACGTAAACCATGCCACAGCTGCTGCCACAGCGTGGTCATCAGCTCACTCTCCATGCTTCCCTCCTGATATTCAGTGAGAACGGTTGCTGCGGCGCGGCAGCCGCAGCCTGGAGAGGCGGGCATGCATGCGCAGGTTGCGCAGGTTGAGCACCGCAATCGCGGTGCCGAGAATCACCAGCAGCGCCCCGGCCACCTTAAAGCCGTTCAGGCTGTCGCCCAGAATGGTCACGCCCATCACCACCGCCAGCACCGGCGTCAGCAGTGAATAAGGCATGATCAGATTGACATTATAGTGGCGCAGCAGGCTGTACCACAGCGAATAGGCGACAATCGACGAGCCGATGGCGCTGAACAGAATGCCAAACCAGCCGCGCCAGCTTGAGTGTAGCAGTAATGTCAGCTGGTCGGATTCGGTCAGCCAGGAGGCACCGCCGACCATCGGGATCGCCAGGAACGACAGCCAGCCGGTCAGGGTCAGCGGGCCGATCGGCGGCGATTTTTTAACGATCATATTGCTGACGGCCCAGCCGAAGGCGCTGGTCAGCAGCAGCAGCAGCACCCACCCGCTGGAGATGGTCGGGCTGCCCGAAAGCACCACCACCCCGGAGAGCGAAACGGCAATGCCCAGCAGCTGTACCAGCTTCAGCTTCTCTTTTAACACCACCATCGCCAGCAGCATGGCAATCGGCGTGCCCAGCTGGACGATCACCGCCGCCGTGCCGGCATCGGTCAGGCTCAGGCTGACGAACAGCAGCGAGAAATGCATAAAGCCGAAGGTAAAGGCCAGCGGCAGCAGGTAAGCCAGCTGGTGCCGCGTTACGCGGGTAAAGGGCAGCAGAATCAGCGCCACCACGATAAAACGCAGCGTCGTCATCAGCAGCGGCGGCAGATCCTGCAGCCCCCATTTAATGGCGATGTTATTGAAAGCCCAGATTGAAACCACCAGCAAAACCAGGAAAAAATGACGCAGAGCCACCGCAGGATCCTTAAACGCGCAGAAAACGTAACAGTGCTTATCATGGCATGAAATGACGTCGCTGAGAGCCGAAACGGCACCTTTATTTCATTTTTTGACCCCTTCAGCGCCCGTGTGGCCGCCCCGGCCGTAGGGCGAGCAGGATAAGGTCATCGGTAAAAGTTATAAGACAGCTTTTCAACGACATGCGATTATTTAATGATGATTCGAATCTCACAAGGCAGGAGCCAGCGACCATGAGCGTGAAATTACCCTTAGCCATTATTCAACTGGAAACCCCGCCGCAGCCGGTCAGCCGCGAGGTGGGCGAACAGCGTCAGTGGTTCGTCGAGGCGCTGGCGCTGCGCGAGGGTGAGTACGTGGTGGTGCAGCCGCATCTCGGCGAACCGCTGCCCGATCCGGCGACAATCTCTGCGGCCGTACTGAGCGGCTCCTGGGCGATGGTCACCGATCATGCGGAGTGGAGCGAGCGTACCGCCGCGTGGATCCGCGTAGCGGTGCAGGCCCGGCTGCCGCTGCTGGGCGTCTGCTACGGCCATCAGCTGATGGCCTATGCGCTGGGTGGCGAAGTCGGCGATAACCCGAACGGCTGGGAGCGCGGTCTGCAGCAGCTGCACCGCGATGATGCGTGCGGCCAGGATCCGCTGCTGGCCGCGCTGCCGGGGAGTTTTTCCGCCTGGCTGTCGCACCGCCAGTCGGTGCTGACGCCACCACCGGGCGCACAGGTGCTGGCCGCATCGGAGCTGGAACCCTGCCAGATCCTGCGCTACACCCCCCATGCGCTGTCGGTGCAGTTCCACCCGGAGTTCACCGGCAGAATCATGACCGCCTGCCTGCAGAACAGCCTGCCCGCCAGCGAAGTGGTGAGCCTGATGCAGCACCAGCAGGAAGCCCGCTGGCCGCTGCAGCTGATGCGCGAGTTTCTGCTCAGTGAACAGCCGCAGGCGCTGCGAGCCTGATCGCAAATTAATGTAATGCAAACGGCATACAACGTTATTTTGTATGTCGTCTTCCTGTTAATTACATTGCTTATGACAACAATTAAATAAGAGGGGTAAATTCAGAACCTGTATTCAGAGGGGATTTGTATGACTGAGTTTACGCAATTTATCCTTTCCCAATACTCGACGTTATCAGTGGCATTTTTTGAAACTAAAGGCGTCGAGTATCAGGTTAAGCTGCAACACATATCTGCCGGGAATCTGTATGATTCATCGGTAATTTTCCCAAAATACTATCAGTTCAGTGCGAGAGGCTGCTGGGAAGTGACCTTTGATTTGGCTGAAAATATTACTAAAAATACGCGCTTTCAGCCACCGGCTCAACAAAGCGTGTCACCGGTGCTGGTTCTCAGGAAAATAGAGAAGGTCATTGACGATCATTACCAGCAATATCGTGGAGGAATGTACGTCTTCAGCGCCGAAAGAAAAGCGCTCGCTGAAGTCTATACCAGAATTATTAACCGCAGGCTGGGTAAAGGCACCACGCTGGAATCTGGCTTAGACCCGGACAGGAGAGGATATGTCATACGCACGCAAACGTGTTACCAGAAGGAAAACTGAGCCCGTCAACGAGCGGAAATTGCGCAATGCAGCCCGACATGCAGAGATATGGCAGGCGTTCAAAAGAGGAGAAATTACCGGCACTATAAACACCCCTGAGGGCGTGAGAATTATACGTACCGAGGCGGAGATCAGAGAGATTTATAACCTGCCGCCGAAGCCTGCACCGCTGCTGAAGGAAGATTCACCAGGCAGCAATCTGTGCAGCAACGCACAGGATCCTGGCCGGCGTCCTTATCATAACCGCTCTGTTTTCCGACCCGCAGTAGGGGGCAGCCGCGGGTAGCATCACTTTCCTTACGCCTGCGTCACAGTTTCATCATCGCCTGTCTGACATTTCAGTATCGGTTGTTATTGTTAACTGTGAGTTATTCAATTGTTAACAATGGTTCGCTGCGGCGAGTGGATGATAAAGGGGAACGATGATGCGCTATGCCTATCCGGGAAACCACGATTCACTGATTACGCTGAAAAAGCATTACGGTAACTACATTAACGGTGAATTTGTCGCGCCGGTGAACGGCCTCTACTTTACCAATACCTCGCCGGTCAACGGCTCGACCATCGGTGAGTTCCCGCGTTCGGGTATTGCCGACGTGGAGAAGGCGCTGGATGCCGCCCACGCGGCGGCCGACGCCTGGGGGAAAACTTCGGTGCAGGCGCGTTCGCTGGCGCTGCTGAAAATTGCCGACCGGCTTGAAGAACATCTGGAAACGCTGGCGGTGAATGAGACCTGGGATAACGGCAAGCCGGTGCGCGAAACGCTGGCCGCCGACCTGCCGCTGGCCGTTGACCACTTCCGCTACTTCGCCGGCTGCATTCGCGCCCAGGAAGGATCGGCGGCGGAAATCGATGAGTTTACCGCCGCCTACCATTTCCACGAACCGCTGGGGGTGGTGGCGCAGATTATTCCGTGGAACTTCCCGCTGCTGATGGCGGCGTGGAAACTGGCGCCGGCGCTGGCCGCCGGTAACTGCGTGGTGCTGAAACCCGCCGAGCAGACCCCGCTGTCGATCACCCTGTTTGTGGAGCTGATCGGCGACCTGCTGCCGAAGGGCGTGCTTAACGTGATCCACGGCTTTGGTCGCGAAGCCGGTGAAGCGCTGGCGTCACATCCGCGCATCGCCAAGGTGGCGTTCACCGGCTCCACCGCCACCGGCGGTCATATCCTCGAGCTGGCGGCGAAAAACCTGATCCCGTCCACCGTTGAACTGGGCGGCAAGTCGCCGAATATCTTCTTCGAAGACATTATGCAGGCGGAAGAGTCCTTTATTGAGAAAGCCGCCGAAGGGGTGGTGCTCGGTTTCCTCAACCAGGGCGAAATCTGTACCTGCCCGTCGCGTGCGCTGGTGCAGGAGTCAATCTACGAGCCCTTTATCGCCGCGGTGATGAAGCGGGTGAAAACCATTAAGCGCGGCGACCCGCTGGATACCGACACCATGGTCGGCGCGCAGGCGTCGCAGCAGCAGTTTGATAAGATCCTCTCTTATCTGGAGATTGCGCAGAAAGAGGGGGCGGAAATCCTCACCGGCGGTGGGGTGGAAAAACTCGGCGAGGGTCTGGACAGCGGCTACTACATCCAGCCGACCCTGCTGAAGGGCACCAACAGCATGCGCGTGTTCCAGGAGGAGATCTTCGGGCCGGTGATCGGCATTACCACCTTTAAGGATGAAGCGGAGGCCATCGCCATTGCCAATGACTCTATTTACGGGCTGGGGGCAGGGGTGTGGACGCGGGATATTAACCGCGCCTATCGCGTCGGGCGGGCGATCAAGGCGGGGCGGGTGTGGACCAACTGTTATCACCTTTACCCGGCGCACGCCGCGTTCGGCGGCTACAAGAAATCCGGCATCGGCCGTGAAACCCATAAGATGATGCTCGATCACTACCAGCAAACCAAAAACCTGCTGGTCAGCTACAGCGTGCAGCCGCTGGGCTTCTTCTGAGGCCGTAACGGCAACAGAGTGAAAACTGATAAGTCATCAGGCCGGGAAATCCCGGCCTGATTATTATTTCACGCAGATATTTTCGGCCCGGCAACGATTTAGCTATCCTGCACTGAGGCAACCATCATATTTTTCCTGAGCCTGAGCCTGAGCCTGAGCCTGAGCCTGATTCCGGCTAACCCTGCGTCACCGGTTCCGCTTCCGTTTCCTCCCCGGCGTTCTGCGTCATCAGCTCTTCCGACACGCGCAGTTCGGCCCCTACCGGCGTCATCTGCGTCAGCGGTTCAAACGGTGCTACCGGCACCGGTGCCGGCCGTTCGTTGCGCCGCCAGATAAAGAACAGCATCAGCGCCAGGTGCAGCAGGGCCAGCACCCAGAACAGCGCGCCGGTACCCGCTGCCGTCATGACCGGAGCAATACTCAGCGGGCTGACCGCCGCTCCCAGCGAATTGACCAGCAGCATTCCCTGAATCAGCTTCACCATGGTATCCGGCGGTGCGAAGTCGGCCGAGTGGCTGACGGCCACCGGATAGAGCGAGAAGATGCCGCCGCCAAGCAGAAACAGCGCCACGGCCAGCCCGGCCGGGACGGAAGCCAGCGCAAGGATAGCCAGCGACAGCACGGCGCAGAAGGCGCACAGCGCGATCATCACCACCTGACGGCTGGTTCTGTCCGACCAGCGGCCGACCGGATACTGCAGCAGCATTGCCCCCAGAATCACGCTGGACATCATATAACCGACGTAATCAACCGACAGACCCTGATGCTGCAACCACAGCGGCAGCAGCGTATAGACCGCCGCAATCGCCACCCCGGAACCCAGGCAGCCGGCAACGCCGGAGGGCGAGCTGCGCAGCAGCTTACGGGCGGAGGCCGGTGCCACCGGTTCGAGCAGCGGTGAAACGCGGGGGATCATAACCACCGGCAGCACCGACAGTGAAGCCAGAACTCCGGCGATAAGGAACGGCTGGGTCACCCCCAGGCTGTCGATCCACCCCAGCGCGGCCTGCCCGCCGGCGCCGGAGCCGTAAAGGGCGATCATATACAGCGCCAGCAGGCGGCCACGGTTCTCCTTATCTGCCGACATCAGCAGCCAGCTCTCAATAACCAGATAAACGCCAACCGAGGCCCAGCCACAGAGTAAACGCAGGGTGAACCACATCCAGGGATCGAAAATCAGCCCCTGCAGCAGGATGGTCACGGCAATCAGCGAGGCAAAGCTGCTGTAGGCACGAATATGCCCGGTGCGGGTAATAAGACGATCGCTGAATATGGCTCCCAGCGCCAGCCCGATAAAATAGGCTGAAGAGACCAGACCGGTCAGGGTTACCGGTACGCCTGCCGCGTCGAGCCGCAGTGAGGTCAGCGATGAAATAAAGCCATTGCCCAGGCTGATAATCAGCAGCCCGAGGATTGGCCCAAGAATAGCAAGCAGCAGCTGGCGGGACATGACGACTTCCTTATAGCGCAATGGGTGGCGAAGGTCGGAACGGCTCAACGCAGTGTAGCGATCCTACCCCACAAGATAGTGGATAAAAAAGGGGTGAAAAGCCATTTCCGTTCAGACACCTCGCAGCCGGGGAAATAGGCCCCCGGCGACCGCCCGTCAGTCGGCCTTGCGTTGTTCAATCAACGCGGCGATCTCCGATTCCGGCACCGCCTGGGAAAACAGATAGCCCTGCAGCTGATTGCAGCCGGCGTCGGCCAGCGCGCTCATCTGCGCGTTGTTCTCTACCCCCTCCGCCGTGACCGTCAGCCCCATGGCGTGGCCCAGTTTAACCACCGATTCAACGATGGCGCTGGAGTTTTCCGTGATGCCCAGCGACTGGGTAAAGGATCGGTCAATCTTGATTTTATCCACCGGGAAACTGCTCAGGTAGTTGAGGCTGGAGTAGCCGGTGCCGAAATCGTCCAGCGCGATGCGGAACCCGACCTGGCGAAGCTGGCTGATGATGCTCTGCGCCGCTTTCTCATCTTCCATCAGCACCCCTTCGGTGATTTCCAGTTCAATATGGGCAGGGGAGACCTGAGCACTCTGCACGATGGTGGTATAGCGCTCAACGAAGCCGCTGGCGCGGAACTGCAGCGGGGAGACGTTAACCGCGATGGTCAGGTTCGGCCAGCGTCTGGCCACCCGACAGGCCTCCTCCAGCACCCACTCGCCGAGCGATGAAATCAGCCCCATCTCTTCGGCTATCGGAATAAACTCGGTGGGTGAAATCGCGCCGTGGACCGGGTGGTGCCAGCGCATCAGCGCCTCAAGCCCCAGCACCTGCTGGCCGTGAATATCCATCAGCGGCTGGTAATGAACGGCGAGGTCGCGTTTGTTTTGCAGCGCCACCCGCAGGTCGGCACCCACCTGCTGGCGGGTTTTTACCGATTCGTCCATCACCCTTTCAAAGAAGCGGTACTGGCCGCGCCCCTGGCTTTTCGCCTCATACAGCGCAATATCGGCCTTGCGCATCATCTCCATGCGCTCGGTGGCATCGTCCGGGGCGAGGGCAATGCCGATGCTGACGCCGATCCACGTCTCAATGCCCAGCAGTACAAACGGCTGGTTCAGCGCCTCCAGCACCCGCGTTGCAAGGGCGATGGGGTCCTGCGGCGTCTGCACGTCATTTTGCAAAATAACGAACTCATCACCGCCGAGACGTCCGACGGTATCGCTTTCGCGGATCAGCGCGCTCAGGCGATGGGCGACCTCGACGATCAGCTCATCTCCGGCGTGGTGGCCATAGGTGTCATTAATAATTTTGAAGCGATCGAGATCCAGCAGCAGCAGCGCCACCCGCCCCGGCTGGCGGTTCAGGCGGCCGATGGCGTGATTGAGCCGCTCATCGACCAGCGCGCGGTTGGGCAGCCCGGTTAGCACGTCGTGAAACGCCAGATGCTGGGCCTGCGCTTCGCTGGCGCCCAGCTGCAGCAGTGAGTTGGAGAGGTTGAGTGAGGAGATCCACAGGCGGCGGATCATAAACACGCAGATTAGCGTAATCACCAGCACCACGCCGGCCACCAGCGGGGCAATCACCTGCATCATTCTGGAGCCGGGCCGGTCCGCCAGCCACTCCAGCTGGCCGATCGGTGACCCCTCAACGTTGGTCAAAAGGTAGCCCAGCCAGTCGCGCTCAATCTCCCCGGTCTGATTGAAGCGCAACCCGGTCAGCATGTTGCGCTGCGCCATGGCGTTCAGCCAGCCCTGATCGATAAACTTTACGCTGGCCATAATCAGTTTGCCGCGCCGGCTGTCGTCGCCGCTGACCTCGCCCACGGCCAGCATCGCCGGCCGGTTGTCGATCAGCGCGAAGCTGACCCGGTCGCGGCGGGCGGAGGAGACAGGGCTGGCGGACTGCATCTCGCGCAGCAGCTTGCCAACCGGCACGTTAACCCGCGAAAACTGAGCGGAATCGACCCGTCGGCCGTGATCCCACAGGAAACGCGGGGCACCGTCGGCGGCCAGCAGGTAAATCAGCTGGTGCTCAAACATGCCGGAGAGCCAGGTGCCGACGTTGTCGTCCAGCCAGCCGGCGTCCGGCGTCGGCTGTGCCAGATGGTCTTCCAGCGGCTGCCAGCGGGTCAGGCTGCGCTGCTGTTTCAGCATCTCTTCCAGGTTTTGCGTCAGCGTGGTTTGAATGATTTTCTGCTGCTGCAGCGCTTCATCGTGATTGGTACGGTCGGAGGCCCAGTACACCGCAAAGCAGGCAGCAGTTAATGTAATCAGTAAAACGGTCACCAGAGGCAGTAGTACGTCACGAATAAAAATGGCTCGAAAACTTTCGGAAATCTTCATTTTAATTATCATCCTGGCTAATTATTCTTAGAACCAGAAACCCTCTTAAATGCTAGCAGAAAACCAACATCCTCACGGTTTTACAGTAAATAATTCATTGAATGATGATAATTAAATAGCTTGACTATTAAGTATGCGTTAACAAGTTAGCGTTTTTTCTGAGCGAGCCGCGACTGCCGCCAGTTAAGCAGCGGCGTCACCGACATGCCGTGCAGCAGCACGCTGGCTACCACCAGGGTTAGCGCCATATCGCTTAACCGTGACGCTTCTGCCCCCGCTAACCCGTGGGTATAGGCCCAGGCCAGATAGTTGATACTGCCGATGCCGCGAATGCCCAGCCAGCCGATCGTCAGGCGCTGCATAGCGCTCATTCCGGCTCCGGCGGTGGCCAGCCACACCGAAAGCGGGCGGATCGCCACGAACAGCAGCAGCGCCATCCACAGCCCGTTGGCATCCCAGTGGTGGGCGAGAGTTACCCCCAGTACGATAATGATCGCGGCGGCAAACAGCCGTTCGATGGTATCGCCGAACGACAGCGCGTCGCTCACCACCAGCCCGACCGATCCGGTGGGATTGGTTTCCGACAGGCTGTGGCGGGCATTGGGGTTAACCAGTTCTTCGGCGGGTGGACGGCAGTCGCTGTCGCGGTACTCCTCCGGCGGATAAAAGCGGCTGACGCGGATCTCTGCCCGGCGCAGCCCGACCCCGGCGGCAAAGGCGGCCAGAAAGCCGGATGCATCCACCGCCTGGGCAGCGGCGTAGCTCAGGGCGATCAGCGCCAGCGCCAGGAAATCATTCGGTGCCACATCCTGATGGCTGTGGCGCAGATGGGTGGCGTACTGGCCGATCAGCCGGCCAAAGCCGAAGCCGATCAGGCAGCCCGCACCGATCGCCCACAGCACGTCAACCAGCCCCCAGCGGCCGAAGGCCGTCCAGGACAGCGCTCCCTGCTGCTCAAACAGCAGCATCGCCAGCATCAGCAGCGGCAGGGCGGTGCCGTCATTCATCCCGGCCTCGCTGGAGAGCGACACGCGCAGGTGGTCGCTGTCACGGGCGTCATTGACCGAGATCAGGCTGGCCAGCACCGGATCGGTGGGCGCGACGATGGCACCAAACGCCAGCGCCAGCGGCCAGCTGAACCCCGCCAGCCAGTGGGCGGCCAGCGTGACGCCGCCCACCGTCAGCAGCATCGCCGGAAAGGCCAGCCGCAGGCCGATCCGCCAGCCGTGGCTGTTCAGCGGCAGCCGCAGCTTCAGGCCGGTGATAAACAGCGACGCGGCCATGGCGATTTCGGTCAGATTTTTAGTCAGTTCGGCGTGCGCGGCAATATCCACCGACAGCAGGCCCAGCACCCAGGGGCCGCACAGCAGCCCGGCCAGCAGATAGAGTGCAAAGCCGGTCACCGGCCCGCGGCTGATCCAGCCCGAGGCCAGCGACATCAGTAACAGCAGACCGCCGGTGGCGGCCGTCCAGCCCAGAAAGCCCATTTTTTTCCCCACAGTGATCGAGTAACCCTTCAGTATGGACGCCAGAGGGGAAATTTGTTAACGGTAACATTTACACATACGCATTCTGTGCCCCTGGCCGCGCGGGAAAGTGCCGAAGGTTGTCAATTTCGGTGCAAAAGAGTAGTGTTAGCGCACTATTCATCCCTGTCACCATCGGTGCTGATGCGCCGGTGGCTGATGCGCGAAACCGAGGTCGTTTTGTCCATTTATACTCCTTCCCAGCGCCCAAGACGCTTACGCCAGACCGCTTCTCTCCGCTCCCTGTTCCAGGAAAGTGCTCTCAGCATCAACGATCTGGCGCTGCCAATCTTCGTTGAAGAGGGTCTTGACGACTACAAACCGATCGCCGCCATGCCGGGCGTGGTACGTATTCCGGAAAAACGGCTGGCGTATGAAATCGAGCGTATTGCGAAAGCGGGCATTCGCTCGGTGATGACCTTCGGTATTTCCCACCATACCGACGCCGACGGCAGCGATACCTGGAATGAGAACGGGCTGGTGGCGCGCATGTCGCGCATCTGTAAAGAGACGGTGCCGGAGATGATCGTGATGTCCGACACCTGTTTCTGTGAATACACCAGCCATGGCCACTGCGGCGTGCTGCACGACCACGGCGTGGATAATGACGCGACGCTGGTTAACCTCGGTAAGCAGGCGGTGGTGGCCGCGGCGGCGGGTGCCGACTTTATCGCTCCTTCTGCGGCGATGGACGGTCAGGTCGGGGCGATTCGCCAGGCGCTGGACGCGGCGGGCTTTACCGACACGGCGATCATGTCCTACTCCACCAAGTTCGCCTCCTCCTTCTACGGCCCGTTCCGCGAAGCCGCCGGCACCTCGCTGAAGGGCGATCGTAAAACCTATCAGATGAACCCGATGAACCGCCGCGAGGCGATCCGCGAGTCGCTGATTGATGAAGCCGAAGGGGCGGACGCGCTGATGGTCAAACCGGCCGGTGCCTACCTCGATATTCTGCGCGACGTGCGCGAGCACAGCCGCCTGCCGTTAGCGGCTTACCAGGTGAGCGGTGAGTACGCGATGATCAAGTTTGGCGCGCAGGCCGGTGCAATCAGCGAGATCGACGTGGCGCTGGAGAGCCTGGGGGCGATCAAGCGCGCCGGTGCGGACATTATCTTCAGCTACTTCGCACTCGATCTGGCCGAGAAAAAAATTCTGTAATCGGTGATGGCGGCGGCCCGGAGCATCGGGGACAGAGCGAAATCTGGTTTTGATATTGAGATCGGCAAATCAGCGACTTCTTCTGTCGGCCAACGCGGCTGACAGAGTGGCCGGTTAGCCAACGGTTTTTTGTGGGGCGGGCGATAGCGGATGCGATCCCCTGCCCTCAGCCCGCCTTCAGCACCATCACCGCATAACGGCAGGGCTGGCCGCTCCGATTGCTGAACGCGCAGTCGGCCGGGTCGCCCAGCTCAAGGCAGTCGCCTGCCGCCATCTCAAACACCTTGTCACCCTCCTGGAAGGTCAGCGCGCCTTCCAGCACCCAGATCAGCTGCCGCCGCGAAAAATAGGAGATCGCCGCCATCGGCACCGTCACGCCGGCCGGCAGCTCAACGTTAACCACGTCCAGCGGCAGCGTGCCGGGGGAGACGTGGCGGCGAATGTAGCCGCTTTCCGGATCCTGCCACACCGGCTGTTGCGCGTGGCGCAGCAGGGTGCCGGGCTGGATCTCACTCTGGGCGATCAGCTGCGACATGCTCATGCCAAAGGCGCCGGAAAGCCGCGCCAGCAGCGCGGCGGTCGGGCTGCTTTCGCCGCGCTCCACCTTGTGGATCATCGCCCGCGACACGCCGGACTGCTGTGCCAGTTCGGTCAGCGACCAGCCGCGCGATTCCCGCTCCAGCCGTACCCGCTGACCGATACGGCGGTTGATATCGTCTTCTTTACTGGACAATTCATCTGTCATAGTGGATAACTACCATAGTAAAACATTCGTCTACTTTAGTGACATAATCCCGGGGTGTCCAGCCATGCAGATTCGTGATGCAGCCAAACGCGATGCGCAAGTGCTCGCAGAGATTTACAACGACGCCGTACTGAACGGCACAGCGATCTGGACCGACCGGACGGTGGACAGCGCCGACCGGGTAGCCTGGATCACCCAGCGTCAGCAGGGCGGTTTTCCGGTGCGGGTGATGGTCGATGCCGCTGACCGGGTGCTGGGCTACGCCTCTTACGGCGACTGGCAGTCGAAGGACGGCTACCGTTTTACCGTGGAACATTCGGTGTACGTGCACAAAGACGCACGCGGCCAGGGTATCGGGCGTCAGCTGATGATTGACCTTATCCGGCTGGCCCGCGAGCACGGCAAACACGTGATGGTGGCGCTGATTGAATCGGGCAACCGGGCATCGATTGCCCTGCATCAACAGCTGGGCTTTGTCGACTGCGGGCGGGTGAATCAGGTCGGCTGCAAGTTTGGCGAGTGGCTGGATCTGACCTTTATGCAGCTGCGGCTGGACGATCGCGTTACGCCCTGAGGCGGGCCACGATGAGTCAGCGGTTTTCCTTTTGAACACCCTCAGCAACCCTAAACCGGGGGCATCAGCGGGCGCTGTGGTTAGTGGCGGCGCGATACAGCGCCTCTGCCGGGGGAGGGGGATCCCCGGACACCGAGTACAGTGACGCCGGCACCGGGCCGAGCCGGAACAGCATCGCAATAGCGACAGCGGCGGGCGCGAAGGCGGTCACCAGCGCAACGTCACCGGCGCGCATCTGCGGGTGGGTGAACAACGCGATCAGGGCAAAGAAGTTCTGCGCCGGCCCCAGGCTGCCGTAATGCGGGAACAGCGAAACCATGCGCTGCCGGGTGATGCCCAGCGCGTTGGCCGCGGCCTCTGCCGCCCAGGGAACCGGGTCGTAGAAATGGAAGGCGGCAGGATCGGCAAGGCCGATACCTGCCTGCCGGCACAGGGCGTCGCAGCAGTGCAACAGGGTTGCCGGGTAGCGTGCGGCGAGCGCCCTGCCGGCCGCGGGATCGTAGCTGACCCAGGGCTGCAGGGCGGGGTGATAGCGGAGTGGTGCGTAGTCACAGGTGCCGATGCT
>NZ_JRZZ01000039.1:0-2694 GCF_002865965.1 Erwinia sp. B116 | reverse complement strand
GTCGGGCAGGGTTTGCGGCCACACCAGGCTGACGAAAATCGCATCCAGCCCGCTACGGTCAAGCCGGGCCTGATGCAGCGCGGCGCGCAGGCTCTCCAGCATCAGCTGCGTGATACTCTGCTGCGCTGATAAGCGCCAAAGCGTCCGTGCCTCCACGCCCGCAGCGGCGGGGCCAAACGGGGTGGCCGGCGCGCCGCCGTCCGTCACGGTGACGCGGCCGGGCAGCACGCCTGCCGCGGCGATGATGTTGACGCCGTCAGCCGCGTTACGCATCGGAGAGCGTCTTCAGGGTCTGAATGCGGTCACCGAGCGGCGGCACGGCGTTCCTGTCGATCGCGACGTCGATAATCGCCGGCTGACGCAGCCGCATCGCCGTCGTCAGCGCCTGTTCCAGGCCCGCTCTGTCCTTAACCCGGTAACCGGTGGCCCCCAGCGACTGCGCCAGCAGCGCGAAATCGACGGGCGGGATTTCGCAATCCAGCGGGGCGTTGCCGAGCAGCTCAACGCCCTGGCGACACATGTTATAGCAGCCGTCATTGAGCACCAGCCAGACCGCCGGCAGGCGATATCGCACCGCCGTGCTGACCTCGTTGGCCATCAGCATCGAGCCATCGCCCGTCACCGCGACCACCGTTTCTCCTGCCGCTGCCGCGATGCCGATCAGGCCACAGGCGTAGTGTGCCATGGCCCCAAAACCCGGGCTGGTACGGTAGCGCAACGCGCTGGAAAACTTCAGATAACGGTTGGTCCAGACAAAGGCGTTACCGGCCTCGGCCGCCAGATAGCCGTTATAACGGTCGATCACGATATCCTGTAGCACTGACATCACCGTCAGCGGATGCAGCGGCGCATCGCCGGCGTCGGCCGTCGGCGCGGGTTCAAAGGGGAGAGCGGGCCATACCCGTGGCAGGCGGTTAACCGCAACCGTTGCGACGAGTTGTCGGTATAACGCGGCGACAAACGCCGGGATATCCGCCTCGATAAAGGTGGTGTGTGCGGGCAGGCTGGCGCGAACCTGCTGCACGTTAAGCCCGATAAAATAGACCTCCGCAGAGTCCAGCTGCTGTTGCGCATAAGAGGAGCTGAGTTCGCCGAGGCGGCTGCCGAGAATCATCACCACCGGATGCACCTCCGGCGACAGCAGCGCGCTGACGCGGGCTGAATCACTTCCCAGCCCGGTGGTACCGGCACAAAGCGGATGCGCCTCCGGAAAAATACCTTTCCCTCGCGGCGTGGTAATGACGGTTGACCGGCTAAGTTCAGCGATATGGGCCAGATTTTCCGCCGCATGCCGGGCACCGAATCCCAGCCAGAGCAGGCAGTTTTGCCGGTGAAGCACCCCTGCCAGTTGCTGAACGCGTTGTGAATCGACGGGGGTTATCGTGGCGGGATAGCGCCCGGATCGCATTGAGCGGGGCTGATGCACCTGTTCGAAGGTCTCGTTTTGCGCCGCCGGGGTGAGAAACAGACCGAGGGTGCAGCCGGTAACCGAGGCGAGATACCCGGCGATACGGGGTCTGATGGCCAGGTACTCCTGCGCGCTGCTGATGGTGAACATGGCGTGGAAATACCCCTGACCCTGCGGTGCGGCCAGCCGTGCGAGATCTTCGGGCGTGGTTTCCTGCAGCGGCCAGCGCCCGTCGCTGGCGGACGCGGTGATGGCGGAGATAAAAATCAACCGTGAACCATCCAGGCTGGCGGATTTCAGGCCGGTGAGCGCGTTGCTGATGCCCGGCCCGGCGGTGGTAAAGGCAATCGCCGGCCGGTTTTTACACAGGCTGTATTCGGAGGCGGCACAGACGGCCCCCGACTCATGGCGACAGTGATAGGTTTTGATCCGTTCAGACGCTACCAGCTCGTGCCACACCGGCACGATAAACCCGCCGGATACGCCAAAGGCCGCGTCTGCGCCCAGCTCTGCCAGATACTGAATCAAATCCCCGGCTACCGTTATTTTCATCCCCGCCTCCGTATGAGCCTGCGCAACCGGCAGGAGAGCAGTCAGCCTGCCGCTAAGGGTGGCGCGTCGGGCCGCCGCTTAACATCACCCGCGACGGCAGTCTGCACCACCGAGGCAGGGGACGTTAACAGCTGAAGGGGATGGCGGGTATTAGCGAAACGTTGATTTACGCGGTGGCAGGGGGCGAGCGGTCAGGTGCCGGTCGCGTTAAACGCGCTGCCGACGCCTTTACCCCAGTCGGTGGTGGCCAGCAGATGGCGGGTATAGGGATGTTTTGCCCCTGCCAGCAGCTGTTCCGGGGTAGCAGTTTCGACAATTTCCCCGGCCTTCATCACCGCGATGCGATGGCTCATATGCTGCACCACGCCGGGATCGTGTGAAATCAGCAGGATCGACAGCCCGAGCTGCTGCTGCAGGCGGCACAGCAGATCGAGGATCTGCGCCTGGGTGGTGACGTCCAGCGCCGATACCGGCTCGTCGCAGATCAGAATATCCGGTTCGGCGGCCAGCGCCTGGGCAATTGCCACGCGCTGGCGCTGGCCGCCCGACAGGGCAGAAGGGCGGCGGTCAAGCAGCGCGGCGGGCAGGCCGACCTGCTGCATTAGCGTAAGCAGGCGGGCGCTGCGCTGTTCACGGCTGAGGTCGCGCTTCAGCTTCAGCGGCTGTTCCAGCAGCTGCGCAATGCGGTAGTGCGGATTGAACGAGCCGAGCGGGTCCTGGGTAATGGTCTGGAT
>NZ_JRZZ01000038.1:0-34765 GCF_002865965.1 Erwinia sp. B116 | reverse complement strand
CGTAAAATTTGATTACGCCTGGAGCGGCAACTTCCTGCTGACGCTGTCGCGCATGCCGCAGTTCAGCCGGCTGGAGAACGGCGTGTACGCTATGCAGGGCGACAGCGGCCACGGCGTTACCCTTACCCACCTGGCCGGCAGGCTGATCGCCGAAGCGCTCAGAGGCGACGCAGAGCGCTTCGACGCCTTCGCTGGCCTGCCCCATCTGCCGTTCCCCGGTGGGCGCCGCCTGCGCGTACCGCTGACCGCCATCGGCGCGGCCTGGTATGCGCTGCGCGACCGGCTGGGGGTATGACGCCGCATCACCACCCGCCCGGCACCAGGCCGGGCCAGCCGGTGCGCAGCGGGTGACCGGCTGCATGAATGGTCGTGCTGCTCCGCAACCGGGCGCGGCGCTGACGCCGTACGCAGTTCAGGCCAGCGGCATTTTGCCCGGATCGGGGTAGCGATAGCTGAAGCCCAGTTCGCGGCAGATTTTGCTGCCGTCGATCAGCTTGCCACCGTTGTGGGTGGCGCTATCGGCAACAAAGGTCGGCGGCGTCAGCCCCAGCTGGCGGGCCACTTCCGGGTAGAACTGCTGGCGGGCGGGGTGTAGCGGCGCGCTGAGGTTGTAGATGCGCCCGCCGCCCGGCGTGGTCAGCAGCAGGCGGATGGCCTCAACCACATCTTCCAGGTGCACCAGGTTAACCCCTTGTGCGCCGTTGCTCAGCCCCTCTTTGCCGGCGAGGAAGCGCCCCGGATGGCGCGCGGGGCCGACCAGCCCGGCCAGCCGCAGAATATCGACGGAGGTATTTGGCAGCTGATGAAGCCAGCTCTCCAGATCCTGCAGCGTGTGCCCGGCCACCGTCACCGGCGTTAACGGGCTGTTTTCATCGGTCAACCCCGGCCGGTCGCCGTACACCGAAGTCGAACTGGTAAACACCAGGTGCGGCACCCCCGCCGCCAGCGCGCTGTCCACCAGCTGCTGCACCGCCAGCAGGTAGTTTTCACCGCCGGCGGCCGTACGACTGGCCGGCAGGGTAATCACCAGCGCGTCGACGTCGAGCAGCGCCGCCAGATCGTCCGCCTCGCAGACGATCTCCGGGTTCAGCGACAGCTGATAGCCGTCAATGCCACACATGCGTGCCGCCTCCACGCCGTCCGCCGTGGTTTTGCTGCCGCTCACCAGCCAGCCCGTCGCCGTCAGCGACAACGCCAGCGGCATGCCCAGCCATCCAAGCCCTACTATCGCGACCTTTTTCATCCTGGCTCCTGTGATTTTCGCCGTTGCCCGTTCAGGCTACGCCAGCCACCGCCGGGTGACAACCGACAGTTGATGAGAGAATCTTTCCGCCGTTAACAAAAAAGGGTTGCGCGGGGACGCTATTCTGGGTAGGTTATTTGTCACGATATGAATAGACATTCATGCAAAGAGATTACTATGACCCGCGTTCAGTTTAACCATCATCACCACCATCACCCTGACTAGTCTTTCAGGCGATGTGTGCTGGGAGACGTTCAGGATCTTCCAGCGGTGCAGAACGCGAACTCAGCCCCCGGAAGATCACCTTCCGGGGGCTTTTTTTTTGATTTAAATCGCCGCCAGAACGCAGAGTCAAGACGTTGAGCGCGAAGCAAACACCACAAGATCAGACAGGAAAAGGAAGATTAACCGATGTTAGATAACACCCGTTTACGCATAGCTATGCAGAAATCAGGCCGTTTAAGCGATGATTCACGCGAATTACTCGCCCGCTGCGGTATCAAAATCAACTTACAGCAGCAGCGCCTGATCGCCTTCGCCGAGAACATGCCGATTGATATTCTGCGCGTGCGCGATGACGATATTCCCGGCCTGGTGATGGACGGCGTGGTTGACCTCGGTATTATTGGTGAGAACGTGCTGGAAGAGGAGCTGCTGACCCGCCGCTCCCAGGGCGAGGATCCGCGTTACACCACCCTGCGCCGCCTTGATTTTGGCGGCTGCCGCCTGTCGCTGGCGATGTCGGTCGATGACGAATACACCGGCCCCGAGTGCCTGCACAACACCCGCATCGCCACCTCTTATCCGCACCTGCTGAAAAAGTACCTCGATGAGAAAGGCGTCAGCTTCAAATCCTGCCTGCTGAACGGCTCAGTTGAAGTTGCTCCACGTGCCGGCCTGGCCGACGCGATCTGCGATCTGGTCTCCACCGGTGCCACGCTGGAGGCCAACGGCCTGCGTGAAGTGGAAGTGATCTACCGCTCGAAAGCCTGCCTGATCCAGCGCGACGGCGAAATGCCGGCCAACAAGCAGGAACTGATCGACAAAATGATGACCCGTATTCAGGGCGTGATTCAGGCGCGTGAGTCGAAGTACATCATGCTGCACGCGCCGAGCGACCGTCTGGAAGAGATCATCACCCTGCTGCCGGGCGCCGAACGCCCTACCGTGCTGCCGCTGGCCGGCGACAAGAGCCGCGTGGCGATGCACATGGTCAGCAGCGAAACGCTGTTCTGGGAGACCATGGAGAAGCTGAAGTCGCTGGGTGCCAGTTCAATTCTGGTGCTGCCGATTGAGAAGATGATGGAGTAAGCCGATGTCAATCGTGATGACCCCCGTAATCTGGCAGGAGTGCAGCGCAGAGCAGCAGCAGGCGCTGCTGCAGCGCCCGGCGCTGGCGGCTTCCGACAGCATCAGCAGCACGGTACGCGGCATCCTCGAGAAGGTGAAAGCCGAGGGCGACGACGCGCTGCGCTACTACAGCGCCACCTTTGATAAGACCGAGGTGGACCAGCTGCGCGTCAGCGAGCAGCAGATTGCCGACGCCGCTGCAAGGCTCGGCGATGAGATCAAACAGGCGATGGCGGTTGCGGTAGCGAATATCGATAAGTTCCACGTGGCGCAGCAGCTGCCGGTGGTGGATATCGAAACCCAGCCCGGCGTGCGCTGCCAGCAGATTACCCGTCCGGTGGCTTCGGTGGGCCTGTATATTCCCGGCGGCTCTGCGCCGCTGTTCTCCACGGTGCTGATGCTGGCCACCCCGGCGCGCATCGCCGGCTGTGGCCGCGTAGTGCTCTGTTCGCCGCCGCCGATCGCCGATGAGATCCTCTACGCCGCGCAGCTGTGCGGCGTGCAGGAGGTGTTCCAGGTGGGCGGCGCGCAGGCGATTGCCGCGCTGGCGCTCGGCACCGAGTCGGTGCCGAAAGTGGATAAAATCTTCGGGCCGGGCAACGCGTACGTTACCGAAGCCAAACGCCAGGTGAGCCAGCGTCTCGACGGCGCGGCGATCGATATGCCGGCCGGGCCGTCGGAAGTGCTGGTGATCGCCGATGAGGGTGCAACCCCGGATTTCGTCGCCTCTGACCTGCTGTCGCAGGCCGAGCACGGGCCGGATTCACAGGTGATCCTGCTGACCCCGTCGCTGGCGATGGCCGAAGCCGTGGCCGACGCCGTGGCCCGTCAGCTGCAGACCCTGCCGCGTGCGGCCACCGCCGCCAAAGCCCTCGAGAGCAGCCGCCTGATCGTGCTGCGCGACCTGGACGAGTGCGTGGCGATCAGCAACCGCTACGGGCCGGAGCATCTGATTATTCAGACCCGCCAGGCGCGCGATCTGGTCGACCGCATTACCAGCGCCGGGTCGGTGTTCCTCGGCGACTGGTCGCCGGAGTCGGCGGGCGACTACGCCTCCGGTACCAACCACGTGCTGCCGACCTACGGCTACACGGCGACCAGCTCCAGCCTCGGGCTGGCCGATTTCCAGAAGCGCATGACGGTGCAGGAGCTGACGCCCGCCGGGTTCCTCGGCCTCGCCGCCACCATTGAAACGCTGGCCGCCGCCGAACAGCTGGTCGCCCACAAGAATGCCGTTACGCTGCGCGTTGCCGCGCTGAAGGAGCAGTGATGAGTGCGATTGAGAACCTGGCCCGCGCCAACGTGCGCGCGCTGACCCCGTACCAGTCCGCGCGCCGCCTCGGCGGCAACGGCGACGTCTGGCTGAACGCCAATGAATACCCGCTGGCGGTGCCGTTTGAACTGAGCCAGCAGACGCTGAACCGCTACCCGGAGTGCCAGCCGAAGCTGGTGATCGAGCGTTACGCCGCCTACGCCGGGCTGAACGCCGACCAGGTGCTGGTGAGTCGCGGTGCCGATGAAGGCATCGAGCTGCTGATGCGCGCCTTCTGCGAGCCGGGCAAAGACGCGGTGCTGTTCTGCCCGCCGACCTACGGCATGTACAGCGTCAGCGCCGAAACCATCGGCATCGAGTACCGCACGGTTGAGGCCGGCGAAGACTGGCAGCTGAACCTGCCGGCCATCGCCGACCAGCTGGACGGTGTTAAGCTGGTCTACGTCTGCAGCCCGAACAATCCGACCGGCAATCTGGTCAACCCGGACGACATCCGTCAGCTGCTGGAGATGACCCGCGGTAAAGCGCTGGTGGTGGCCGATGAAGCCTATATTGAGTTCTGCCCGCAGGCCTCGCTGAGCGGCTGGCTGAAGGACTATCCGCACCTGGTGGTGCTGCGCACGCTGTCGAAAGCCTTTGCGCTGGCAGGCCTGCGCTGCGGCTTTACCCTGGCCAGCGCCGAGGTGATCGCGCTGCTGATGAAGGTGATCGCCCCTTACCCGCTCTCCACCCCGGTGGCGGATATCGCCGGCCAGGCGCTGAGCGACCAGGGCATTGCGCTGATGCGCGAGCACGTGGCGCAGCTGATTGCCAACCGTGAACAGCTGATTGCCGACCTGCGCACCCTCGATATCGTCGAGCAGGTGTTCAGCAGCGACACCAACTATATTCTGGCGCGCTTCGCGGCCTCCAGCGCGGTGTTTAAATCGCTGTGGGACCAGGGCATTATTCTGCGTGACCAAAACAAACAGCCGGGTCTGGCCGGATGCCTGCGCATCTCCATCGGTACCCGTGAAGAGTGCGACCGCGTGGTCGCCGCCCTTAAAAACCTGCCCGGTGCTGCCGGGTCGACGGAGCAAGCATGAGTCAGAAAGTCCTTTTTATCGATCGCGATGGCACCATCATCTCTGAGCCGCCGGAAGATTATCAGGTTGACCGCATGGACAAGCTGGCGTTTGAGCCGGACGTGATCCCGGCCCTGCTGGCGCTGCAGACCGCCGGCTTTAAGCTGGTGATGATCACCAACCAGGACGGACTGGGCACCGACAGCTTCCCGCAGGCTGACTTCGACGGCCCGCACGATCTGATGATGCAGATCCTCAGCTCGCAGGGCGTGAAGTTTGACGAGGTGCTGATCTGCCCGCACAAGCCGGAAGACGGCTGCGACTGCCGCAAGCCGAAGACGAAAATGGTCGAAGCCTGGCTGGCCGAAGGCGCGCTGGACACCGCCAGCAGCTATGTGATCGGCGACCGCGCCACCGACGTGCAGCTGGCGGAAAACATGGGCATTACCGGCCTGCTGTACGGCAAAGACGGCGTGAGCTGGAGCAGCATTCAGCAGCAGCTGACAAAGCGCGACCGCTACGCGCTGGTTAACCGCAATACCAAAGAGACGCAGATTAAGGTGGAAGTGTGGCTGGATCGTGAAGGTGACAGCAGGATCAACACCGGCGTCGGCTTCTTTGACCATATGCTCGATCAGATCTGCACCCACGGCGGTTTCCGTATGAACATCGACGTTAAGGGCGACCTGTACATCGACGATCACCACACCGTGGAAGACACCGGCCTGGCGCTGGGCGAGGCGCTGCTGAAGGCGCTGGGCGACAAGCGCGGCATCGGCCGTTTTGGCTTCGTGCTGCCGATGGACGAGTGCCTGGCGCGCTGCGCGCTGGACATCTCCGGCCGCCCGCACCTCGAATATAAAGCCGAGTTCAGCTACCAGCGCGTCGGCGACCTGAGCACCGAGATGGTCGAGCACTTCTTTAGCTCGCTCTCCTACTCGATGGCCAGCACCCTGCACCTGCGTACCAAAGGCAAAAACGACCACCACCGCGTCGAAAGCCTGTTTAAAGCCTTCGGCCGCACCCTGCGCCAGGCGATCCGCGTGGAGGGTAACACCCTGCCCAGCTCGAAAGGAGTGCTGTAATGGACGTGGTGATCCTCGATACCGGCTGCGCTAACCTGTCGTCGGTGAAGTGGGCGATCCAGCGGCTGGGCTACGACCCGCAGGTCAGCCGCGAAGCCGATATCGTGCTCAACGCCGATAAGCTGTTTCTGCCGGGCGTCGGCACCGCCCAGGCGGCGATGGATCAGCTGCGCGAGCGCAATCTGATCGAGCTGATCAAAGCCTGTACCCAGCCGGTGCTGGGGATCTGCCTCGGCATGCAGCTGCTCGGCTCCGGCAGCGATGAGAGCGGCGGCGTGCCGACGCTCGGTATCATCGACCAGTCGGTGGATAAGATGCAGGACCTGGGCCTGCCGCTGCCGCATATGGGCTGGAACCAGATCACTTCGCAGGCGGGCAACCACCTGTTCCGCGGCATTGACGACGGCGCCTACTTCTACTTCGTGCACGGCTACGCGATGCCGGTGAACGCGCACACCATCGCCCAGTGCAACTATGGTGAAGCCTTTACCGCCGCGGTGCAGAAAGATAACTTCTTTGGCGTGCAGTTCCACCCCGAACGCTCCGGTGCCGCCGGCGCGCAGCTGCTGAAAAACTTCCTGGAGATGTAACCGGCATGATTATTCCGGCGTTAGATTTAATTGATGGCAAGGTGGTGCGGCTGCATCAGGGTGATTACGGCCAGCAGCGCGACTACGGCAGCGATCCGCTGCCGCGCCTGCAGGCGTACGAGGCGCAGGGCGCACAGCTGCTGCACCTGGTGGATCTGACCGGCGCGAAAGACCCGGCGGCGCGGCAGATCCCGCTGCTGACCCGCCTGCTGGCGGGCGTCAGCGTGCCGGTGCAGGTTGGCGGCGGCATCCGCACCGCACAGGACGTGGAGGCGCTGCTGAATGCCGGCGCCAGCCGCGTGGTGGTCGGCTCCACCGCGGTGAAGCAGCCGGAAGAGGTGCAGCGCTGGTTTAAGCAGTACGGCGCGGAAGCGATCGTGCTGGCGCTGGACGTGCGCATTGATGCGAACAACCGCAAAGAGGTGGCGATCAGCGGCTGGCAGGAAGCCGGCGGCATCACCCTGGAAGAGGTGATTGAACAGTTCCTGCCGTTCGGCCTGAAGCACGTGCTGTGCACCGATATTTCGCGTGACGGCACGCTCAGCGGCTCTAACGTGGCGCTGTATCAGGAAGTGTCCGCACGCTTCCCGCAGATCGCGTTCCAGTCTTCCGGCGGCATCGGTTCGCTGGACGACATCGCCGCCCTGCGCGGCAGCGGCGCGCAGGGGGTGATCGTCGGTCGCGCCCTGCTGGAAGAGAAATTCACTACCGCGGAGGCAATCTCATGCTGGCAAAACGGATAATCCCCTGCCTCGACGTGCGCGACGGCCAGGTGGTCAAAGGCGTGCAGTTCCGCAATCACGAAATCATCGGCGATATCGTGCCGCTGGCGCAGCGCTATGCCCAGGAAGGCGCGGACGAGCTGGTATTTTATGATATCACCGCCTCGTCCGACGGCCGCGTGGTCGACAAGAGCTGGATCTCGCGCGTGGCGGAAGTGATTGATATCCCGTTCTGCGTGGCGGGCGGCATTAAGTCGGTGGAAGACGCGGCGCTGCTGCTATCTTACGGCGCGGATAAAATCTCGATCAACTCCCCGGCGCTGGCCGACCCGGAGCTGATCACCCGGCTGGCGGACCGCTTTGGCGTGCAGTGCATCGTGGTCGGTATTGATACCTGGTACGATGCGGAGACCGGCAAATACCACGTCAATCAGTACACCGGCGATGAGAGCCGTACCCGCGTAACCCAGTGGGAAACCCTCGACTGGGTGCAGGAAGTGCAGAAACGCGGTGCCGGTGAAATCGTACTGAATATGATGAACCAGGACGGCGTGCGTAACGGCTACGACCTGCTGCAGCTGCAGAAGGTACGTGCAGCGTGCAAGGTGCCGCTGATCGCCTCCGGCGGTGCCGGCACCATGGAGCACTTCCATGAAGCGTTCCGCGATGCCGACGTGGACGGCGCGCTGGCCGCGTCCGTATTCCATAAACAGATTATCAATATCGGTGAACTGAAAGCGTTCCTGATTGAACAAGGTGTGGAGATCCGCGCGTGTTAACAGAACAACAGCTGGCCCGGCTGGACTGGGTAAAAACGGACGGCATGATGCCGGCCATCGTGCAGCACGCCGTGTCCGGTGAAGTATTGATGCACGGTTATATGAATCAGGACGCGCTGGAGAAAACCCTGGCCACCGGTAAGGTGACCTTCTGGTCACGTACCAAACAGCGCCTGTGGACCAAGGGTGAAACCTCTGAGCACTTCCTTAACGTGGTCAGCATCACCCCGGACTGCGATAACGACACGCTGCTGCTGCTGGTTAACCCGGTGGGGCCTACCTGCCACCTCGGCACGTCCAGCTGCTTCTCGCCGGCGGCGGCGGACTGGACCTTCCTTTACCAGCTGGAGCAGCTGCTGGCCGAACGCAAGCACGCTGACCCGGAAAGCTCTTATACCGCGAAGCTGTACGCCAGCGGCACCAAGCGCATCGCGCAGAAGGTTGGTGAAGAGGGCGTGGAGACCGCGCTGGCGGCCACGGTGAACGACCGTCACGAGCTGACCAATGAAGCCTCTGACCTGATCTATCACCTGCTGGTGCTGCTGCAGGATCAGGATCTGAACCTGTCGACGATTATTGAGAATCTGCGTCAGCGTCATAAGTAATCCTGTGGGGCGCGTTCTGCGCCCCGCTTTTTTGCCATCGCCGGCAAGAGCCTGGCCCCCCTTCCCCCCTGCTCTCCACTCAACGGGTTAACGCCCGGCGACGTTCCTGCGGCTGCCGAACCGATGGCGGTACCAGCGCGAGCCGCCGTTCAACATGCATTTTGCGCATAAAGGGTTTTCAGCACTGCCGCCAGCGGTTACTCTGTCTGGCCGTATCAAAGAGTCTGAGAATAATAGCAATTATGGCAAACACATCACTGACAACCCGTCTGCGCCAGGCCGCAGCCCTCTCCCTGCTGGCCGTCTGTTCCTTCGGCGCACAGGCCAAAATCGATCAGATCCGCTTCGCCGTCGACCCGACCTACCCGCCGTTTGAGTCAAAAACCGCCGACGGCAAGCTGGTCGGTTTTGATATCGACCTTGGCAACGCGCTGTGCGCACAGCTGCAGGCGAAGTGCGTCTGGGTGGAGAGCCAGTTCGACGGTATTATCCCGGCGCTGAAGGCACGTAAGTTCGACGCCATCCTCTCCGATATGGGCATCACCGAAGAGCGTCTGAAACAGATCGACTTCAGCGTACCGCTGTATGACACCCACGCGCAGCTGATCGCCCGTAAAGGCAGCGGCGTGCTGCCGACCGCCGAATCGCTGAAGGGTAAAACCGTTGGCGTGCAGCAGGGGACGGTGCAGGAGCGCTACGCGCTGGCAAAATGGCAGCCGCACGGCGTTAACGTGGTGCCTTACGGTGATCAGGCGCAGGTGGAGAGCGACCTGGTTGCCGGCCGCCTTGACGTGGTGTTTACCGACGCCGCCCAGGCCGCGATTGGCTTCCTGAAGCAGCCGCAGGGGCAGGACTTTGCGCTGGCCGGCCCGATTGTCGAAGATCCGATTATCGGCCCGGGCACCGCGATTGGCCTGCGTAAGGGCGATACCGAGCTGAAAAATGCTATCGACGGTGCCTTTGCCGAGATCAAGAAAAACGGCACCTTCGACACCATCCAGAAGAAGTACTTCGCCACCGACATCTCTATCCAGCAGAAGTAATCTGCCGGCCGCGCCCCGCGCGCGGCCTTTTCTTACCTGAAGGCTCTCTATGCAACAACGCCATCATCCGCTGCTCAGCGCCTCGCTGGGGACGCAGCGCGACATTATCAGCTACCACTTTGGCGAGCCCGGCGCGCGTCAGGTCTATATCCAGGCCGGGCTGCACGGCGACGAACTGCCGGGCGTTACCGTCGCCTGGTACCTGAAAAACAAGCTGCAGGCGATGGAAGCCGCCGGCCGCGTCGCCGCGCAGATTACCCTGGTGCCGGTGGCGAACCCGATCGCCCTCGGCCAGCACCTGCACGGCACCCACCTCGGGCGTTTTCACCTGCCGTCGGGACAGGACTTTAACCGGCAGTATCCGTTACCGGGCAAAGCCATCGCCGCCCTGCTGGCCCCGGTACTGACCCAGGACGTGGAGCAGAACCGCCAGCTGATCCGCCAGGCAATCAGCGACTGGTTCAGCCAGCAGCCGCCGCTCACCGAGCTGGACTCGCAGCGCCAGGTGCTGATGCAGATGGCCTGCCAGGCCGATCTGATGATCGACCTGCACTGCGACTGGGAGTCGCTGCCGCACCTCTACACCACCCCGCAGGCCTGGCCCGCCATCGAACCGCTGGCGCGCTACCTCGGCAGCCGGGTACAGCTGATTGCCGAGATCTCCGGCGGCGAGCCGTTTGATGAGGCCTGCGCCGAACTGTGGAACAGCCTTAATCGCGAGCTGGGCGACCGTTTCCCGCTGCCGCCGGGCCTGCTGCCGGTGACGCTGGAGCTGCGCGGCGCGCGCGACGTCAGCCACGCGCTGGCCGAACAGGACGCCGATGCCATCCTTAACGCGCTGACCCACGCCGGGTATCTGTCGGGCAGCGCCCCGCCGCTGCCGCCGCTGGAGAACCCGCCGGTACCGCTGGCCGGCTGTGAATACCTCTCTGCACCGCATGCCGGGGTGATCCTGCACCGCCGTGAGGTGGGCGAATGGATCGCGCCCGGTGAGGTGGTGGCCGAGATCCTCGATCCGCTCAGCGACAGGCTGACCCCGCTGGTTGCCGAATTCGGCGGGTGGCTCTATGCCCGCCACTGGGTACGTTTCGCCACCGCCGGGATGCTGGTGACCCGGCTGGCCGGCGGCAACGCCGAACGCGAAGGTCCGCTGCTGGTGCCATAAGCGGCCACCAAACAAAAAAGGGCTTCCCATCACGGGAAGCCCTTTTTGCGTACAGCACCCTTTCAGGCGATGGTTATTTTCCGCGCAGACGATACTGGCGGCTGGCAAAGCGGCCGATGACCACGGCAGAACCGAGTACGGCACCGAACACCAGCGCGAGAAGCAGCGTCAGCGAACGCTTAGGGCTGTCACGGCGGAACGGGGTATCGGGCTGAGAGATAAAGCGGAACGACTGCAAATTATCCACCTGAATTTTCAGATGTGTCAGAGAGAGCAGCGCACGCTGAGTTTCGTAATAGAGATCGTTAAAAGTCAGCGGTCGGGTATCTTCATTCGCTATCATCGCCTTCAGCGATGAGACGCCAAGCAGATACAGCGTGTCATCCGACAGGAATTCCGCCTGGCTGAGCTGGGAGTGGGTAATGTTAGCCTCTTCCGCTATTTTCAGCGATTGTCTGATCACCGCCATACGCTGCTCTTTCTTATCCAGCGCGACCTGTTTCTGCGCTGCCAGCGAGTCTGAAAGCTCGCGGGTTTTAACACTCAGACTGCGACGAATATCGGCACCATAATCTTCGACGACGTCATCATTCACTTTACTGATATAGCCGTTAAGCGCTTTTTTCGCCTCTTCTGCTGAACCGGCAACAAAGGCAAACCGCAGCGAATCATTGCTGTTCTGTGAGACGGGCTCAACGGTCAGAGACTGTGGCTCGCCCTGATTTTTCAGTTCGCTGGCAAGCGCGCTCATCGATGCGCTGAAGCGGTCGAACAACTGTTGCTGGAGCTCGCCCAGAGCAGGTTTATCTCTGGGGTTCTGTTCATAGAGCACGCTGAGCGCTGCATTATAGTTAGCAACCTGTCCGGCCGCGGGCAGCGTCACAATCGCGCTGGAGGTCCATTTCTCTTTAACCACCGCCAGATAGCCGCAGGCCAGCAACAGCGCTATCAGCATGGTGGACAGGATAATGATTTTTCCGCGCCATAGTTGAGCGATAACATCCAGCAAGTCCAGGTCATCCTGACGATAGGTCGAATCACGGGATGCAGCAGCATACCCGGACATTTGATTGTCTTGGTGCATAATTGATTATTCCAGCGAGAAAAAAGCCAACACGGCGAGCGTGCTTAGATGAAAAAAAGAGTAGAAAAGTTAAGGCGATAAAGCAGTGTATTCTGCATAAAAACGGAAAAATCAGGTAGAAAACCTCCCGCCGGACGGCGGGAGGTCAATGGCAGATTAGTCCAGCCACTCGGTGTGGAACACACCGTCTTTATCAATACGCTTGTAGGTGTGAGCACCGAAGTAGTCACGCTGCGCCTGAATCAGGTTAGCCGGCAGCACCGCTGAACGGTAGCTGTCGTAGTAAGCGATAGCGGCAGAGAAGGTCGGCGTAGGGATACCGTTCTGCACGGCATAGGCCACCACGTCACGCAGCGCCTGCTGGTATTCGTCGGCGATGTTCTTGAAGTACGGTGCCAGCAGCAGGTTAGCGATGTCGGCGTTGTCGGCGTACGCATCGGTGATCTTCTGCAGGAACTGGGCGCGGATGATGCAGCCCGCACGGAAGATCTTGGCGATCTCACCGTAGTTCAGGTCCCAGTTGTTCTCTTCAGAAGCGGCTTTCAGCTGAGAGAAGCCCTGTGCGTAAGAGACGATCTTACCCAGGTACAGTGCACGACGCACTTTCTCTTCGAACTCGGCTTTATCGCCAGACACCGGCTGCACGGCCGGGCCGCTCAGCACTTTAGATGCCGCAACGCGCTGAGTTTTCAGCGAGGAGAGGTAGCGGGCAAACACGGATTCGGTGATCAGTGACAGCGGCTCGCCGAGATCCAGTGAACTCTGGCTGGTCCATTTGCCGGTGCCTTTGTTGGCGGCTTCATCCAGAATGACGTCAACCAGGTAGTTACCCTCTTCGTCTTTCTTAGTGAAGATATCTTTGGTGATGTCGATCAGGTAGCTGCTCAGCTCGCCTTCGTTCCACTCGCTGAAGGTTTTCGCCAGCTCGTCGTTGCTCAGGTTCAGGGCATTTTTCAGCAGGGAGTAGGCTTCTGCGATCAGCTGCATATCACCGTATTCGATGCCGTTATGCACCATCTTCACGTAGTGACCCGCGCCATCCGGACCCATATAGGCGACACAGGCTTCGCCTTCGGCGCGTGCTGCGATCTGATCCAGAATCGGTGCTACCAGCTCGTAGGCTTCTTTCTGGCCGCCAGGCATGATTGACGGACCCTTCAGCGCGCCCTCTTCACCGCCGGAAACGCCGGTACCGATGAAGTTGAAGCCCTGCTCAGACAGCTCGCGGTTACGGCGAATGGTGTCTTTATAGAAGGTGTTACCACCGTCGATCAGAATGTCGCCCTTGTCCAGGTGAGGAGTCAGAGAGGCGATGGTTTTGTCGGTCGCTTCACCGGCCTGCACCATCAGAAGAATACGACGCGGTTTTTCCAGGGAGTCGACGAACTCTTCTACGGTGTAATGCGGAACCAGGTTCTTACCCGGGTTCTCAGCAACCACTTCGTCCGTCTTCTCACGCGAGCGGTTGAAGATAGAGACTGAATAGCCACGGCTCTCAATGTTGAGTGCCAGATTACGGCCCATAACAGCCATACCCACAACGCCGATCTGTTGCTTGGACATACCTACTCCTGTCTACGTGATGTTTCCTGCAGTAATGTGACTGCGGTCAATGTTCTAAACATGTTAACTCAGGTTTAGGTGCAGTGGGTAGTGATTGATGCGATAGATTTTGACTGAAAATGAAAGGCGATTTATCGACTAACACGCTCATTTTATGGGGGTTTAAAACGCATTCCGCCATTTTTTTTCTCAAAAAGCTATCACGATTCAGCCTCATCGACTGGAAAAACGGAACTGACACTTCCCCTGAGGAAACATTCATTCATCGGTATAGAGTTTCAGATACTGTTTCAGGCAGTTTGACAGAGGAAAATGCTCAATAACGTGCTGACGACCAAACCGACCAAATTCCGCAGCCAGTGAAGAGTCGGTCAGAATGCGATACAGGCAGTCTGCCTGGGCCGCGTAGTCATCGGCACTGCATATCAAACCCATTTTATTGGCGATCACCACCTCCGGGATGCCCTCGACATCAGAAGCGACGATGGGACGCGAGAACAGCGCAGCCTCGGTGAAGGTAAAACCGAATGCTTCGTAGAGAGAGGGGCAAAAAAACACGTCACAGCGTGCATAGAAGTGTTCAGGGTTGCCAATCCAGCCGTGGAACGTCACCTGTTGTTCAATGCCCAGTTCACGCACCAGTGCTTCACAATCTGCTCTGAGTTCACCATCGCCGACCATATCGAAATGCGCACCGGGCAGCTTACCCAGAAGGCAGGCAAACGCGCGGATAGCAGTCAGGGGGTTTTTCTGCGTATCGAGCCGGCCGACAAACAGGACCCGTTTTGCCGCTTTGCCTCCGTCAGCCTCAGATAACGAGGGAGTAACCGGCGCCTGGTTTATCCACTTCTCAGGATTAATGCCATTATAAATAAAGCAATTCTTTTTCCAGAAAAACGGGCGATAATAGCGAAGATAGAACTTATTGACCGATACGTTAACATGGCCAAATTGCAGAGCGAATGCTTCAAGACCGTAATAAAACACTCTCTTAAGCAGACTTTCGTGCTCATGAAAGGCAATGCCATGCACGGTATGAATGACCTTTTTAATTCCCGCAAGTCTGGCGGCAATACGGGCGATAACCCCGGGCTTTGTCGAATTGGTATGAACGATGTCAAAACGATAGCGACGAAATATCTGCCACAGCTCAAGGGTTGCAGCAAGATCGTGAGGCCCTGTAGATCGGCACAGGTGCTTTGCCCAAATGATTTTTACGCCGGCCTCGGTGAAGGCCTGAATAAACTCCTCCCGCTGCCCTTCCGCTACCTGCTCTGCCTCAGAGCAGATAAGATATTTTTCGTCAAAGGGCAGATCTTTCAGAATATGTAAAGAAAAGTTCTGTACGCCGGATAATTTCGGCATAACCTGGACATGCGCAATACTAGGCATTGACCATCCTTGTCAGCAGCGACAGCATAAGATCTTTACGATAAAGCAGTTTTGTTTTCAGACTGCGTTCGCTTTTGAACCCGCAATGCGTTACCGCGCTGCCGTGACGACGGTAAAGAATATAGGGCTGAGCCACGAATGTTACTTTTCCCCGCCAGCAGGCCATCAGGCCAAGCCACGTGTCATGGCCGATATCCCGGTCCGGGAACGGCAGCGCGCGGCGTAATACCTCGGCGCGAAAGGCCATACAGCATCCGTGGAAAGAGCTCTTCCACAGCGTGCGCAGCAGGCTCTTGCTGGGCGGGATGAATTCATACCAGGAGTTAATCAGCGTCTGATGGTTGTCATCAACCACTTTGCAGTCGCAGACCACCAGGTCAGCGCCACTCTGCAATTCGGCCACTGCGGCCGCAACGCGGCCCTCCAGCCACTCGTCGTCCTGGTCGGAGAGGAAAATAAATTCACCCTGTGCTTTCTCCAGCGCAGAGGAAAAACTGTTTTTCACCCGTGAAATGACGGGGGTGGCAGCCGGCAGCCAGTCACGCGAATGGCTGATAACCGTTACTCGTGGATCGTTAAACGCAGCAATAACCGCTAACGTACTGTCCTGACTGCCATCGTCGGAAATGATGACTTCATCATGCTCGTCCAGTTGTTTTAAAATACTCAGCAGCTGTTGGTGAATATAGTGTTCGCCGTTATAGGTGGCCATACATACTGAAATCATACTTCTTCACTTCTCCTGAAAATGTATCCTTTGATGAAAATCTTCAAGAAATCGAGATTACGGGTGCGCGCGGTCAGTTTTAGCATTCGCAGCGTCACAATCATCAAATACTGCAGGCTGTCGAGAGCAGAATCACGTTCGCAGCCCAGGGCACACTGGCAATAGAGTTTAAAACGACGCGCAAGCGCGGAAACATCGCGGGTGTCATTTGAAAAATCCTGCGTTGCGACAAAGTCGACAATACAGAATTGGGAATATTTTTTCCTTAAACGCTCGATAAACTGAAAATCGCTGAAGTCGAGGAAGGCGCGTTCATTATAGCCACCGACCTCCAGCAGTTTTTCAGTTGAAACCATCATACAGCTGTTGATGGGAGCCCAGTGCCGAAAGTCCGCTAAGCCACGGTGGACCTCTTTGGGCGAAAAGCCGCGATGGAAGCGGTACTCACAGGGTGAGCAGATCGCCCCTTGTTGAGTTTTAAGCACCGGGGCAAACAGCGGAAGCTGCGGATGCAACAGCATGGCATCACGATAACGTTCCAGGGCACCGTCCGGTAACAGGGTGTCCTGATCGAGCAACAGCAGCCAGTCGTAACCCTGTTCACTGGCGTAACGTGCGGCGGTGTTATAGGCACGGCTGACGCCGGAATTCTGCCGATCGTGATGATAGATAACCTCAACCGCTGCCGCGTCGGTGCCTGGCTGTTGAGGACTGGCAACGGGAGAATTATCATAAACGAAAATTTTATCGATCCCGAGCACACCGATATTCTGCGCCAGCAGAGAACAGACGCTCTGGCTGCCATTCAGCTTTGTTTTGTACAGAACAATAACGGGCAAAACTTTCATCATCACTCCCAAAATACCGACCACGGCAAAAGAATTTTATTATGATAAATATTAAGATAAAACATAAACAGGGTTATCGAAATGATTATACCTAACCCAACAGACTTCTTGGCGGACACCGACATCAGGCAGGGAAGCAGAAACACCTCTGAAAACCCAAACAACTCTGATATACGAATGCTAAAGGCAGGAATATCAAAAAACATCACCCAGAATAAAGAAGAAAAAATATAGAAGCGAAACATTGTATTATGAAACGGAGAGTGGCTGTATCTGCGATTGGCAAATAAAAATATCAACGCAATTACTGCCAGCTTCAGCATCTGCATCATACTGAAAACATTGACTGGCTGCAGGGCTCCCGAGCGTGTTTCCTCACTATAGGCAAGGAATTTCTCCTGTACGAAGCCGATAGGTATATAGGAGAACACACTCGCAAGTCCAAATTTCATAGCATACAAAACGTATGCAAAGACCAGCACAAAAATATAAATCAGAAGTTCTTTATTTTTGACCCTTCCCTTAGGCAAAAATGGCACAATTAAGAACATCAGTGCGGAATAATGGAAAAGGAAAGAGATGAAGATCAACAGATAATAGGTATATCTCCGGTTACTGAACCAGCAGACGATCGCGGCGAAAGCAATACCAATCGCAACACCGATGCGTATCTGCGTCATATCATGCAAAATATAATAATTGCAGTAATAAATCAGCAATGACAGCAGCGGATAGAGACTATACTTTCTCAGTAACTCATGTTTTACCGTGAGGGAAATAAAGGCAAACCCTATAAAAATCAATGCAGGGCTGTTAATCAGGTAATAAGAAAGCCATGTAAAGAAATAGAAGGCAGGCTCAATCAGATAAGTCTGCCCCTGAGTAATATAGCCGTAGATATTCAGATAACTATGATGATCGGGATCAATGTCTCCGCGTAGCGCGCAAAACACTAACAGCGTAACACACATAAATGAGAACATCAGCCGGGACAAATAAACCGGACATCTTCTGTCAACGGATACCAGCAGCATCCCCAGCAGAATCATATAACCGAAAATATAAATTATCATAGTTGAAAACTATTTGATGAAGCAGATATTTAGCTGCGCATCTTTTCCCTGGAAAAACTGAATGCCTTTCCAGGAATGACCGCCAACGCGAAAACACTTACTGATTAAAATAATGCCGGATTTCATCAATCGCCTGGATCACGTTTTGACGTGACTTTTCATGTTCGGCGAGAATATGTTCTGACACTTTATGGCGCGTGGCAGCGGCCCACTCCAGCTGCTGCGGCTCAAAACCGTAGGCCAGCCCGTAACGGTCGCTCTCCTGCGGGTACCAGTCAGTGATGCTGCGCCCTTTTCCCGGCACGACGATCGATTCACAGCCACTCAGCACGGCAAAAATAGAGTACGCGGTGTAATCATCATAGGAGATAAAACGTCGGGCGCGCCGGAACACGTTCGCCATTTCCTGATGGGACAGCCCATCCACCGCGACAGATCCTGCAGGGTGAACAGCGGGTTTATCGGTGCCTTTTCTCACCATATGGCAACATTCCAGCGTCCTGTTATCATCCGCACCTTCCACAGGCTGATAGATATCCAGCGGATAATAGATAACCTTGAGTTCATGCGCGGACAGCACCGAATCTGCACGGGAAAAGTCATCAATGGCGGAATTAAATTTGAACCAGAGTTCACCCTTACCGTAGTCAATCACGCCGGTATGATACCCCGGCTGGTGCAGAAACCAGCGGACCACGCGCTTCGCCCGCAGCGGATTGCCGTTGGTCACTTCAGGATAGACGACAACCGCATCGTCCGGCAGCTTGCCGTTCTGCCAGACTGGTGTCTGCCAGAGTGGGTTGGTCTGAAAACGTCGCTTACCGTAAACGTACCACTTGAGCTCAGCGGCAATCCTTTTCGGATCGGGCCGGTTAGTGCTGAGCGGGGTCGCGCCCACCAGCCAGGCGCGGCACCCTTCCAGCTGATTGATCAGGTGGCACAGACGGTGCAGAACAAGGATCCCGCCACTGTTCCCGTCATAGCTGTTGGCATAAATAAAGACATTCATTGGACACTGGCTCTTAATGTAATGTTAATTTTATTTCTGATAAGCAAAATGTAGCCACCGGTAAGAACCGTTCCCCCAAGGCCCTTCAGCATCAATATAGCGAAACTGACAACGCGACTTGTGGAGGGGATATCCACCCGGGCGATAAACCAGAACCAGACCAGCGAAATGAGTATGACCGGCAGCAGCATCTGGTAGAGCAATGCGGCTCCGGAGACAAAATAACGATGAAAGTTATAGCCTGCCCACAGCAGGAACAGCAGACCGCTGCTGGCCGCAAAAAACAGCGATGTCCCCTCACCCTGCCAGACGCGGGCAACAATGACGTTGAGAGGGACCACCAGCACGCTGAAGAGCAGATAGATCAGCGTATGGTTTTTCAGCTGGCCGGAACTGTATCGCAGTAAAAAACAGAGGTTAGACAGTACGGCAAACACGCTACCGGCAAACAGCCACGGCAGGTAACGCGCGGCGCCCTCAGCCAGAACACGATCGTTGCTCCAGAGATAGAGAAGATCGTTGGCAAAGAAAAACATAAACGCGCTCAGCGGCACCAGCAGCAGGCAGACAAAACTGTAGGCAGCAAAAAAGAACCGCGCAAAGACGGCGAAATTTTTCTCATGCCAGCTACGCGTGAGCCTGGGCAACAGCACCTGGTTGAGGGGATCGCTGATGATGGCAACCACGGTAGTCAGTGACACCGCTACGCTGTATTTTGCGTAATCAGACAGCGCCATAAATCGGGTAAGCGCCAGCTTGTCTGACTGATTGACGATAATCCACAGTATGGATAACAGCGAAAGCTGTAACGCGAACAGCAGCAGGCTTCTTAACGACAGACGGTTGACCACTTCATTAACGTCGCGAAGTCCGGCAACAATCTTTCGTTTAACTCTTTCGCCGTAAAATATCATCAGCGAGGTGTTAATTATCGCGGCAATCAGCTGGGCGAAAAAATAAAATTTTATATCCTGCCGGTAATAGATCAGCAGCAGCAGGGCGCCGGGCTGTGACAGAGACATATAGACAAAGTTGATGGTAGCAAGCGTCGCCTGACTTTCATTCGAAAGCAGTAAACTTCGCCATGGCCCCTGAATATAGTGTACGGCGAAAATGCAAAACATCAGCGACGTACAGAATGCCACTTCCTGATGGCTGAGGCTGGTGTTCAGCCAGCTTTTACCGTAATGCTGCGCCAGCAGGCTGCCCAGCAGCGCTACCGCGACCCCCACCGTAACAAACAGAATAATGACTTTACGAAACACACTGAGGAACTGACTGAACTGCCCCCGGCTGGTACGTGACACGATCGCCTGCCGGGTTAATACGCCGCCGATGCCGGCATCCAGGATGTTCATGCAGGCCAGCAGAATAGCAAAAAAACCTACCAGCCCGTAAGCATCATAGCCGACCAGCTTTATGACCCACGGAACCAGAACAATGCTGATCGCAGCGGCATAAATCCTGACGCTGTAAATATAGGCCAATACATTAAGGTGTTTATTCATTATTGCGGAGGATCATAAGAATTTTTCAGCAGCGGCATCTTTCTCAGAAAGCAGAGGGCCGCCGGACGGCAGCGGCCAGCGGATATCCAGTACAGGATCGTTCCAGGCGATCCCCGCATCGCTCTGCGGATGGTAGTAAGCCGTCGTTTTGTAGACAAACTCAGCGCTGTCGCTTAGTACCAGAAAACCGTGTGCAAATCCTTCCGGTATCCACAACTGGCGTTTGTTTTCCGCCGAGAGGATCTCCCCCACCCACTGGCCACGCGTCGGCGAGCCGGGGCGGATATCCACCGCCACGTCAAACACCGCACCGGCGACACAACGCACCAGCTTGCCCTGAGCGTGCGGCTCACGCTGGTAGTGCAGGCCGCGTAATACGCCTTTAGAGGATTTAGAGTGGTTATCCTGCACAAAACTCACCGGGTGACCGACTGCCTGCTCAAAGACCTGTTGGCTGAAGCTTTCAAAAAAGAAGCCGCGATCGTCGCCAAACACCCGGGGTTCAAACAGCAACACGTCAGGTATTGCCGTGGTGATCACATTCATTATCAGTTCAGACCTTTAATCATTTTCAACAGATACTGACCGTAGGCGTTTTTCGACAGCGGTTCGGCCAGTTTGCGCACCTGCGCAGCATCAATAAAGCCTTTGCGGAAGGCGATCTCTTCCGGGCAGGAGACTTTCAGCCCCTGACGTTCTTCAATGGTCTGAATGAAGTTGCTGGCCTCGATCAGGCTGTGGTGGGTGCCGGTGTCCAGCCACGCGAAGCCGCGCCCCATCATCGCTACTGACAGCTCGCCCTGCTCCATATACAGGCGGTTAATATCGGTGATCTCCAGCTCGCCGCGTGGTGACGGCTGCAGGCTTTTGGCCATCCCGACTACGCGGTTGTCGTAGAAGTAGAGCCCGGTAACGGCGTAGTTACTCTTTGGTTCGGCTGGTTTCTCCTCCAGCGACACCGCCACGCCGTCCGCGTCAAACTCGACCACGCCGTAACGCTCGGGGTCGTTGACGTGATAGGCAAAGACCGTTGCGCCGGAAGTCTGGCCCACCGCCGACTGCAGCTCTTTTGGCAGGTCGTGGCCGTAGAAGATATTGTCGCCGAGCACCAGCGCACAGCTGTCTTCACCGATAAACTCTTCACCGAGGATAAACGCCTGCGCCAGCCCGTCCGGGCTCTGTTGCACCACGTACTGCAGGTTAAGGCCCCACTGGCTGCCATCGCCAAGCAGCTGTTCAAAACGCGGCGTGTCCTGCGGGGTGCTGATAATCAGGATATCGCGGATGCCGGCCAGCATCAGGGTGCTGAGCGGGTAGTAGATCATCGGTTTGTCATAGATCGGCAGCAGCTGCTTGCTGACCGCCATTGTCACCGGATAGAGACGGGTGCCGGAGCCGCCCGCCAGAATAATTCCCTTACGTGCCATCATGATTCTCTTATTTTTACGTCCGCTTCGTGCGGAGCGGAAATGATTATTTTACCTGCGACGGCAGGATTTCGGCCAGCATCCGCTGAACACCCTGCTGCCACTCAGGCAATTGCAGGCCAAACGCCTGCTTAAATTTTGCCGTATCCAGCCGCGAATTAAGCGGTCGCTGTGCCGGAGTGGGATAACCGCTGGTCGGCTGCGGATTAAGCTTCCGCAGCGCCAGCGGCAGGCCGGCTGCATCGGCTTCACTGAACACCAGCCGGGCATAGTCGTACCAGCTGGTCGTGCCGCCCGCCGCAAGGTGGTAAACCCCGGCCAGCGCCGGGTTAGCCAGCGCTTTAACCAGCGCATGGGCGCTACAGTCTGCCAGCAGGTCCGCGCCGGTCGGTGCGCCAAACTGGTCATTAATCACCGCCAGCTCTTCGCGCTGCTGGCCAAGACGCAGCATGGTGCGGGCAAAGTTATTCCCGCGGCTGCCGTAGACCCAGCTGGTACGGAAGATCAGGTGCTGGTCACAGGCCGCAATAATTGCCTGCTCGCCGGCCAGCTTGCTGGCGCCGTACACGTTCAGCGGACCGGTGCTGTCGTCTTCCCGCCACGGTCGTTCACCGCTGCCGGAAAAGACGTAATCGGTGGAGTAGTGAATCAGCCATGCGCCCAGCTGCTGCGCTTCGCGGGCAAGCACTTCGACCGCCTGCGCATTCACCTGATAAGCGGCCTGCGGCTCGCTTTCGGCAAGGTCAACGGCGGTCCAGGCGGCAGCGTTAACAATCACATCCGGCCGCAGCTGGCGGACAGTCGCCGCCAGCAGTTCAGGCTGGCGCAGATCGCCACAGTAGTCGGCCGCATCGCTGGCCAGCGCCGTCACCTGGCCGAGCGGCGCCAGCGCGCGCTGCAGTTCCCAGCCGAGCTGGCCGTTTTTCCCTAACAGCAGGATCTTCATTGCTGACGACCCTGATAGTTGTGGTCGATCCACGCCTGATAGGCGCCGCTTTTCACGTTGGCAACCCATTCGGCGTTATCCAGATACCACTGCACGGTTTTGCGGATGCCGCTGTCGAAGGTTTCCTGCGGCTGCCAGCCCAGTTCACGGGCGATTTTGCCCGCGTCAATGGCGTAGCGGCGGTCGTGGCCCGGGCGGTCGGCCACGTAAGCGATCTGCTGGCGGTATGGCGTCTCTTTCGGCACCAGCTCATCCAGCAGATCGCAGATGGTTTCCACCACCTGCAGGTTCTGCTTCTCGTTGTGGCCGCCGATATTATAGGTCTCCCCCACTTCACCACGGGTCAGCACGGTATAGAGCGCACGGGCGTGATCGTCGACATAGAGCCAGTCACGGATCTGGTCACCCTTGCCGTACACCGGCAGCGGTTTGCCCGCCAGCGCGTTGAGGATCACCAGCGGGATCAGTTTCTCGGGGAAATGATACGGGCCATAGTTGTTCGAGCAGTTGGTCACCAGCGTTGGCAGGCCGTAGGTGCGCAGCCAGGCGCGGACCAGGTGATCGGAGGCGGCCTTAGACGCAGAGTAAGGGCTGCTTGGCGCATAGGGGGTGGTTTCGGTAAACAGCGGCAGGGGGTGCCCGTCGCTGACCTCGTCCGGGTGCGGCAGGTCACCGTACACTTCATCGGTGGAGATGTGGTGGAAGCGGAACGCCGCTTTGCGCGCCTCATCAAGCTCATTCCAGTAGCCGCGTGCCGCTTCCAGCAGCACGCTGGTGCCGACGATATTGGTATGGATAAAGTCCGCCGGGCCGCTAATCGAGCGGTCAACGTGGCTTTCCGCCGCCAGGTGCATCACCGCATCGGGCTGATGACGTGCAAACAGTTCCCGCATCGCCGGAGCGTCGCAGATATCGGCCTGCTCAAAGGCGTAGCGCGGGTCGGCTTCAACGCTGACCAGCGACTCAGGATTGCCGGCGTAGGTCAGTTTGTCGAGATTCACCACGCTGTCGGCTGTGCAGTTAATAATATGACGTACCACGGCAGAGCCGATAAATCCGGCTCCGCCGGTCACTAAAATTTTCACGCGTCAATTCTCTCTGATTATTTACGTCAACCGTTACCGGCGCGGCCCATTATCTGCATAATGTACCTGAAATCACTTTATTTAACAGTCAGTAAGCGATCAAACGAAAGCTTAATGCGATAGGATGCGCCTACCCCGTACAGCAGGAAGAAGGATGCCGGCAAAAACAGCAGCAGCTGCCAGCCGTCCGGCACGTGGCAGCCATCAAGGATAATACCGGTCATTGCGCTGAAGACCTGTGCGGAGGTCATCACTAACAGCGTCCAGCGACCGCTTAAGCCGGCACGCATCAGTATATGGTGCATGTGCTCACGGTCAGCGCGGAACGGGCTGACCCCGCGCAACACACGGCTGACCATCACCCGCAGCATATCCACCAGCGGTACGGCAATCAGCCACAGCGCAGTTACCGGGCTCATTACCGCCTCTTCGCCCTGGGTGGCAAGGATCAGCAGCCAGATCACCGTAAAGCCAATCAGCATACTCCCCGCATCCCCCATAAAGACTTTAAACTTGCGCCCCCATGGAATACCGAGGTTAAGCAGGATATAGGGAATACAGGCGGCCATCAGGCCAAGGCACCACATCGCCAGCTCCGCATTACCGCCCATCAGGAACACGATGCTCAGTGAACCGAAGGTCACGCAGGAGAGCGCGCCCAGCAGGCCATCAATACCGTCCACCATATTGAAGGCGTTAATGGCACCGATAACGGCAAATACGGTCATCAGCCAGCCCAGCCCGCCAAGCATCAGCGGATAGCCGAACAGAATATTGCCAAAGGAGGAGAGCGACAGCCCGCTGAGCACCATAACGATGGCCACGCCTGCCTGAATGCCTGCGCGAGGCAGCACCGGCAGGTCGAACCGATCGTCCAGGATGCCGACTACCAGCAATACGCTGGCGCACAGCATGTAAAGCGAGAAGTCCGGCAGCCAGCCCGGCTGCAGCAAATACATAATCCACAGTGAAAAATAAATTGAGACCCCGCCTACCAGCGGAATCGTGCCCTTGTGCTGTTTACGTCCGCCGGGTTTGTCAACCAAACCGACGCGGCGGGCAATTTTACGCGCAATAAACAGCAGTGCCATGGCACCGAGAAAAATAATGAGGATGTCCTGCATATCTCTGCACCCATAATCATTCAGATTGTGCGCTTCGCGCGTTTTTCCCACGCTACCGCCCCTGGCTTTCGCTACCAGCAGGCATAGGTGATGTCCATCATTGTTGGTAAGGCTAGAAGCTTTGGAACGGATTGTGTTCAGGAATAATCCTGAAAAGTCTATTCTGCTGCCGGACTGACTGCCTCTGACAGCCTAACTCCCGGTTACTACAGAGAAAACCCTAATCAGCAAACATCTTAAAATACGTTAAGAGTAGGGATTAAAGCCTGATTCTACGCCAGAAGCCTGCGGAGTATAGATTCAAACTGCATTTTTGGCAAAAAGTGTTAAAAATTAAGAAGTAAGAATAATCTCATTACGATCAAGGGATTAGAAATGCGAGGGAATATGAATGGACGTAACTTACTGAAAAATAAAAACTTCCGCGCACGGAAGTTTTTTTACGAAATAATAAAGCTGTTCTGATGTTTTCTAACGATAGCCGTTCGGGTTTTTCGACTGCCAGTTCCAGGTATCTCGCATCATCTCATCGATACCGCGTGAGACGCGGAAGTCGAGTTCACGATCGGCCAGCGAGGCATCGGCCCAGAAGGCGGCCAGGTCACCGGCGCGGCGCGGCGAGATCTGATACGGCACCGCACGGCCTGAGGCTTTCTCAAACGCCCTGAGCATCTCCAGCACCGAATACCCTTCCCCGGCACCGAGGTTGTAGGCTTTATAGCCGCTGATGGCCGGCAGGTGATCCAGCGCCTTCAGGTGGCCTTCGGCCAGATCCATTACGTGAATATAGTCACGCACGCCGGTGCCGTCTTTGGTTGGGTAGTCGCCGCCAAAGATGCCAAGCTTCTCCAGCCGGCCGATCGCCACCTGGGCAATGTAGGGCAGCAGGTTATTAGGGATACCGTTGGGATCTTCGCCAATCAGGCCGGATTCATGGGCGCCGACCGGGTTGAAGTAGCGCAGCGCGATAATCTGAAACTGCGGTTCGGCGGCGGCGAAGTCGCGCAGGATCTGCTCGACCATCAGCTTGGAGGTGCCGTACGGGCTGGTGGTGCCGCCGATCGGCGTGGTTTCCACATAGGGCACCGGCGCGTCGGCACCGTAAACGGTCGCGGAAGAGCTGAAGATAAACTGATGCACGCCGGCAGCGCGCATCTCTTCCAGCAGCACCAGGCTGCCGGTAACGTTGTTCTGGTAGTACTCCAGCGGCTTGCGCGTCGACTCCCCCACCGCCTTCAGCCCGGCGAAGTGGATCACCGCATCAATGGCGTGGCTGGCGAAAATGTCGCGCAGGCAGGCGCGATCGAGAATATCGCCTTCCACGAAGGTGGCGGTTTTACCGCTCAGCTGCTCAACGCGCTTTACCGCTTCGCGCGAGGCGTTGCTCAGGTTATCCAGTACAACCACTTCGCTGCCGCGCTGCAGCAGCGACAGCACGGTGTGCGAGCCGATATACCCCGCCCCACCGGTGACTAAAATTGCCATGATGACTCCTTGCGGGCCACGCCAACGGGCAGGGCCCTGATTAACGTTGGCTTATTTCGCCAGGATTTTTTTAATCGCGTCGCGGAAATCGGCGCCCTGAGCATGGTTACGCAGGCCAAGGGTAACGAACGCCTTCATATAACCGAGCTTACGGCCGCAGTCAAAGCTGTCGCCGCTCAGCAGGTGGGCATCCACCGGCTTTTTCTTGCTCAGGTTGGCGATGGCGTCGGTCAGCTGGAAGCGTCCCCAGGCGCCCGGCTCCAGGTTCTGCAGCTCGGCCCAGATATCGGCAGACAGCACGTAGCGGCCCACCGCTGACAGCGTGGAGTTCAGCGCCTGCGGATCTTCCGGCTTCTCAACGAAGTCGACGATCGGGCTGACTTTACCCGGAATCGACAGCGGCTCCTGGGTGGTCAGCACCGAGTACTCGGAGAGGTCAGCGTCTTCAAGACGGTGCGCCAGCACCTGGCTGCGGCCGGTCTCTTCAAAACGGGCGATCATCGCCGCCAGGTTGTAACGCAGCGGGTCGGCGGTGGAGCCGTCCAGCAGCACGTCCGGCAGCACCACCACAAACGGCTGGTCGTGCAGCATCGGGCGGGCGCACAGCAGCGCATTCGCCAGGCCCAGCGGCTGCGGCTGGCGCACGTTCATAATGGTCACGCCCGGCGGGCAGATCGACTGAACTTCGCTGAGCAGCGAGCGTTTTACGCGGGCTTCCAGCAGCGCTTCCAGCTCGTAGGAGGTATCAAAATGGTTTTCGACGGCGTTCTTAGACGCGTGAGTCACCAGCACAATCTCTTTGATGCCGGCGGTCACACACTCATCGACAATGTACTGAATCATTGGCTTGTCGACGATAGGTAACATCTCTTTAGGAATGGCTTTGGTAGCGGGGAGCATGTGCATACCAAGGCCAGCGACCGGGATTACTGCCTTAAGCTTGGTCATAGTTTTTCCAAATCAATAAGAGTGTAATTGTTCTTCGATTATGCATTAAAGGAATGATTCTTCAGTATAATCTTATTCTGAAATTTAAAAAGATTGCGGCAGAATAAAAAAACCGGCACAGCGTGCCGGTTAACGTTCCAGATCTTTCAGCAACTTGTTTGCATCGCCGCTGTTTTTCGCTTCCGGGTTACGCCCCATCCACTCCTTCAGCCGCTGTTTCGCTTCATCACGCAGCTGCGATCGCAGCACCTGGTCGACCTTCAGGCTGTAGTTGATCTGCGACCAGGGCCCGTAGATGCGTAGCGGCACCGGGGTGGTCTGCAGGCGCCGCACCAGCGAATCATCGCCCTGCCAGCCGTCGGTCACGGTAACGCCGAAGTTCATATCCAGCGCGCGGTTGGCCAGATCGACGTTGCCGCTGCCGTTATAGTTGAGCGCAGAGCCACGCGCGTCGAGTTTGACAAAATCGAGCCGGCCGTTGTTCAGCGTGGCGCTGCCGGTAATCTGCTGCAGGTCCGGCTGCCCCTCCTGGCGATCGCCGCGCACCTTATCGCTGCTGTTCTCCACCGCGCGCTGCACCAGCTGTTGAAAATTAAGCCCGGCGATCTGTGCGTCGGCCAGCCGCATCTCGCCCTTACCGCGCCACTGGCGCTTAAAGGCGTCGACGGTTAAGCCGTCGCCGCTGAAAGCACCGCTGAGCGACAGCTCGCCGCTGACCGAGTCCGGCAGCGCAAAGGCGTTAAGCAGCGGGCCAAGCGGCATCGACTTCAGCAGCGGCCGCACGCTGACCAGGGTCTGCGTCGGGGTGATCGTCAGAGTGGCAGGCAGAGAGAAACTGCCCGGCCCGCTGCGCCCGTCAAACTGGCTAACGGTCAGCTTACCGTCACGGTTGTCCGCCGCCAGCTGCACGCCATCCATATTGATGCCGCGCCACTGCAGGCGGTCGGCCTGCAGCGCCAGCGAGCCGTTAAAGCCGGCAAGCACCGACCCGGCGTGATCGTGCAGCGGCATATCGGCGATCACAGGCCCGCGCGAGGCGGCCGCAGCAGGCTGGGAAGCGGTACTGGCGGCGACCGGCATCGCCAGCAGCGCATCAAGATTCAGGTTGCTGGCGTGCAGGCGGGCCTGCAGCTGCGGCAGCTCACCCAGCCGGCCGCTGAGGGTGCCGCTCAGCTGGCTGTCGTTGGCGCTGAGCTGCAGATCGCTGAGGCTGAAGTCACGGCTCTGGCCGTTCCAGCTGGCCTGCATGCTGGCGCTGCCGCTGATGCCCTCAGTGGGCAGATCGGCCCCGCGCAGGCGATAGTCGAACCGGGTGATCGCTCCGCTGAGCTGGCGCGGGTAGCCGCTGAGGTCAACGTCGCTCTTCAGCGTCAGCTGCAGCTCGCGCTGGTCACGGTTAATGCGGCTGCTGACCTCCAGCTTTGCCTGCCGCGGCTGCGGCTGATCCAGCTGCAGGTTAAAGTCACGGACGTTGAGCTGGCTGCCGTCGCGCTGCTGCCACACCAGCAGGCTGTCGACGATCTTCAGATGCGCAATATCAAACGACCAGCCGTGGGTAACGTCGTCAAGCGGTGCAGAAGCAGAGGAGCCGGCCGGACCGATCGGCGCGTCCGGCGGGCTCTGGCGTTCGCTGTCGGGGATTAAGCGCACGACCGCGCCTTTCAGCATCACCTGTTTGACCGCCAGCTGATGGGAAAGCAGCGGCAGCAGGGCAACGTCCAGCCGCATATTTTCGGCGCTGAGCACCGGCTGGCTGGCCCCCGGTGCGGTGAGGCTCACCGGGCCGGAGAGGATGCTGAGCTGCGGCCAGACGTGCCAGCGCAGCTCGCCCGTCAGCGCCAGGCGGTAGCCGCTGCGCTGCTCCACCTGCCGGGTCATATAGCTGCGAAAGTCATTGGGATTGACCAGCACCACCAGCGCGGTCATGCCTGCCACTATCACCACCAACAGAATGGCTAACGTGGTTATCAATCTCTTCATGCCTTCCGCTCCTTAGTCTTCGTCAATACGGCTCGCGTCTGCGCCCTGCTGGCCTTTGTATTTGGCATCCTGCCGGCTGTTATACGGGCGGGCGGCAGGCCCCGAAAGGGGTTCGAAGCTCAGCGCGCCGATCAGCATGCCGGGGCGCAGCGCCAGCGGCAGCTTACCGGAGTTATAGAACTCCAGCACGATGCGGCCCTGCCAGCCGGGATCGATGCGGTGCGCGGTGACGTGCACCATCAGCCCTAAGCGGGCCAACGACGAGCGGCCGTCCAGCCAGCCGACCAGATCGTTCGGCAGGGTAACCGACTCCAGCGTCACCGCCAGCGCCAGCTCGCCGGGGTGCAGGAAGAACGCCTCCCCTTCCGGCAGCACGATCTCATCGCTCATCACCCGATCCAGCGCGGCGCTGACTTCGTGCTTCGGCCCGCTCAGATCGATAAAAGGCGCGGTGTGGCCGCGAAAAGTGCGGAACTGGTTGCCGAGGCGCACGTCGACCGTCGCCCCGCTGATGCGTTCAACCGGCGGGCGCGGCTCAATGCCGAGGCGGCCATCGTCGAGCCAGGCTTCTATATCGCGGTCACATAATCTCATTCGCTGACTCCCCTGGCATCACTGCCCGTAACTTATTCAAAAAACTGGGTGATTTTGGCCTTGAGGATATCGATGGCGATGCGGTTTTTACCGCCGCGTGGCACGATGATATCCGCATACTGCTTGGACGGCTCAATAAACTGCAGGAACATTGGCCGCACGGTCTTCTGATACTGTGCCATCACCGAGTCCATTGAGCGGCCGCGTTCGTTGACGTCACGCTTCATGCGGCGCATCAGGCAGATGTCCAGCGGCGTGTCGACGAAGATGGAGAAGTTCATCTCGTCGCGCAGCCGCGCGTCGGTCAGCAGCAGAATGCCTTCCAGAATAATCACCTTCTTCGGCTGCAGCGTAATGGTCTGCGCGGTGCGGGTGTGCTCCACGTAACTGTACACCGGCAGTTCGATCGCCTGGCCGGCCTTCAGCATCTGCAGATGCTGCAGCAGCAGGTTGTGATCCATGGCGCTGGGATGGTCGTAGTTAGTTTTAACCCGCTCTTCCATGGTTAAGTGGCTCTGGTCTTTATAGTAGGCATCCTCCGGGATCACGCCAATGTTTTCATCGCCGACCCGTTCACGCACTTCACGGTACAGCGTGCTGGCGATAAGACTTTTTCCCGAGGCAGACGCGCCTGCGATACCTACAATGACGCACTGGTGTGACTTGTCAGTCATATTAAAGACCTGGTTCCAAAACAGAGAAATGAGAAGTAGCCTGCAAAATCGGCTTGCACAAAAGCGGCCAGCGCCCCGGCAGCCGAAGTTCATCAAGGCTTTGCGGGCGCAATTATAGGGAGTTCAACCGGTTGATGCCAGAAAAATGCGCCGCGGTGATTTTCAGAGTTTCCCGTTTGGCGGCGCGGGATTTGCCGGGTAGAATCGCCTGCTGAATCGTTAAACAAGGAAAGGCCGTGTCGAACCCTGCAATGCATATTTTAACCTACTTCGGTGACAGTATGCTGTTGATCCCCACCGCGGTGATTATGGCGCTGCTGCTGCGCTGGAAAAATGACGACCGCCGGGCGGTGTGGTTCTGGCTGCTGGCGTTTGGCTGTGCCGGCGCGGTGGTGAGCATTTCGAAGATCGCCTTTCTTGGCTTTGGCATCGGCAGCGTACGCTTCAATTTTACCGGCTTCAGCGGCCACAGCGCGATGTCCGCCACGCTGTGGCCGGTGATGCTGTGGCTGTTAACCGGGCGGCTGGCGCGCGGGTGGCGGCTGGCGGCGCTGGCGATTGGCTACCTGATCCCGCTGCTGGTCGGCATTTCGCGGCTGGCGCTGGACGCCCACTCGCCGAGCGAAGTTATAAGCGGGCTGCTGCTGGGCTATACCCTGAGCAGCGCCTTCCTGATCGCCCAGCGCGGCATGCGCCCGCACGGTTTTTCGCTGGCGCAGCTGGCGGTGGCGCTGCTGCTGCCGGTGCTGCTGTTCAGCCAGGGGCGGGTGGCCACCACCCAGCAGTTCCTGCAGCGCCTGTCGGCGCAGCTGGCCGGTATTGAACAGCCGTGGACGCGCGCCGACCTGCTTAATCAGCGACGTTAAGCCCGCCGGGGCAGAGACGATTTAGCCACTGCCCACCTCCATTGTTATGCTAGCATTGCACATATGATCAAGAATGCGCCAAACCCGGCGCCGCAGTGGATATTTATGGATGGCAACCGAGACCCTGGTCAGCGTATCGCGCACCCGCACCACGTGGCTTAACGCCCTGCAGCTGGCACTGCTCAGTTTTACCCTGACGCTGTTCTGCCTCGAGCTGATCGTGGTCAGCGGCCATATCGCACCGCTGTGGCTCTCTACCCCGCTGATGACCATCGTGGTGTTCCGTAACCCGTCGCGCAGCCTGCCGCTGCTGCTGGCAGGCTGCGTGCTTGGCGTCAGCTGCGCCAACGCGCTGCTGCTTGGCCCCGCGTTCTCCAACGTTAAATTTCCGCTGATCAATCTGGCCCAGGCGCTGTTTGGCGGCCTGCTGCTGCGCCGGCTGCTTGACGCAGAGTCGCCGCTCGGTTCGCTGTTCGACTGGGCTAAAATGGTGTTCGGCGCGGTGCTGCTGGCACCGATGTTCGGCGCGCTGCTGGCCAGCTGGTTACTGCATATAACCCCGGGCGGATCGCCGCACTATTTTATCTCCTGGGTGGTATCCGAAGTGATCGGCATGCTGGCGATCGGCCCGGTCGGACTGCTGTGGCAGCGCAGCACGGTAAAACGGCTGCTGGCCGAGCGTGGGCTGGAGATCCTGCTGACCGGCCTGGCCACGCTGGCGCTGGTGTGGCTGGCGCTGCGCTACGTGCCCTGGCCATTTACCATGCTGGTGGTGATCCTGTTTTACAGCGCGGTGCGCCTGCCGAGGCTGGCGGCGTTCAGCGTCTTCCTGCTGGCGATCGCGCTGGTGACGCTGATTCTGACCTTCGAGCTGGCCGGCCACGACAGCCCCAACAGCCAGCTGTTAAAGGTTACCCCGTGGATCCCGTTTTTGCTGGCGCTGATCCCGGCGCATATGATGACCCTCGTGATGCACGCCTTCCGCGCCGACCGCCGGGGGATCATCGAGAGTGAAGCCCGCTTTCGCCACGCGATGGAGTTCTCGGCGATCGGCATGGCGCTGGTGGCACCGGCCGGCCAGTGGCTGCAGGTGAACCGCGCGCTGTGCCTGCTGCTCGGCTACAGCGAAGCGGAGCTGAAGCAGATGACCTTCCAGCAGCTGACCCACCCTGACGACCTGCATGCCGACGTTGCTCAGGCCCACGCGCTGCTGGCCGGCGAAATGCAGAGCTACAGCCAGGAGAAACGGTACTACCGCCGCGACGGTGAACTGGTGTGGGCGCTGCTGGCGGTGTCGCTGGTGCGCGATGAGCAGGGGACGCCGCTCTACTTTATCAGCCAGATTGAAGATATCACCGCCATGAAACACACCGCCGGCGAGAATCAGCGACTGATGGCGCGCCTGACCCAGGCCAACGAGGCGCTGTATCATGAGAAAGAGCGGATGCACATCACGCTCAACACCATCGACGAGGCGGTGATCGGCACCGACCGCGAGATGCGGGTCAACTTTATGAACCCGGTGGCAGAAGAGATGAGCGGCTGGCTGCAGCATCAGGCGACGGGCAAACCGCTGGCGGAGATCCTGCGCATCACCCGCGGCAGCCACGGCGAGGAGCTGGAGAACCTGCTGCAGAGCGGGCTGCCCGTGGCGGTAACGCCGCTGGTGGAGAACGATCTGGTGCTGCACAACCGCAACGACGCGCAGTTTGCTATTCACTACAGCTTCTCGCCGCTGACCACGCAGCAGGGCGACAGCATCGGCAGCGTGATGGTGATCCGCGACGTCAGCGAGTCGCGCGAGATGATCCGTCGCCTGAGCTACAGCGCCTCACACGATATGCTGACCCGTCTGCCAAACCGCGTCAGCTTTGAGCAGCAGCTCGGTGAACTGCTGCAGGAGAACGGCGACCGCCCTGCCCGCCACGTGCTGGCGTTTATCGACCTCGATCGTTTCAAGGCGGTGAACGACAGCGCCGGCCACGCGGCGGGCGACGCGCTGCTGCGCGAGCTGGCGATCGTGATGCGCCTGCAGTTGCGCACCAACGATCTGCTGGCGCGGCTGGGCGGCGATGAGTTTGGCGTGCTGCTGCCGGAGTGCGAGCTGGCGACGGCGATCGGCATCATCGAGCGGCTGGTGGCGGCGGTTCAAGCGCACCGCTTCCACTGGCAGAACCACAGCCATCAGGTAGGAGCCAGCGCCGGGCTGACGCGGCTGGACCCCGGTTTTACCGCCTCGGAGGCGATGGTGCATGCGGATATCGCCTGTTATAACGCCAAGCACAACGGCCGCGGCCAGCTTTCGGTCTGGCAGTATTTTTAGCCTTTCCCCCGCCACCGGTGGCGGCCGTGGCGCGCGAATCATCCCGCCGCCGCTCTCTTCACTTGCCGTAACGCGCCAGACAGGCTAAAGTCGCCCCCTTTTTTTTCCCACACTCAGCGGAGGGGACGATGTTTATCGGTTTCGATTACGGTACGGCTAACTGCTCGGTAGCCATTATGGAGAACGGCGCGCCTAAGCTGCTGCCGCTGGAGCAGGGCTCACCCTATTTACCCTCAATGCTGTGTGCGCCGGTCCGCGAAGCGGTGAGCGAGTGGCTGTTCCGCCATCATCAGGTGCCGACGCCGGACGCCGATACCCAGGCGCTGCTGAAGCGCTCCATTTCCCTTAATCGCGAAGAAGATATTGAGGTCACGGCGGGCAGCGTAAAGTTTGGCCTGGCCTCGCTGGCGCAGTATATGGCCGATCCGGAAGACGTATGGTTTGTGAAGTCGCCGAAATCGTTCCTTGGTGCCAACGGTCTGAAGCCGCAGCAGGTGGCGTTTTTCGAGGATCTGGTGTGCGCGATGATGCTGCATATCCGTCAGGCGGCGGAGAGCGGGGTGCAGCAGAGCGTGCGTCAGGCGGTGATCGGCCGTCCGGTGAACTTCCAGGGGCTGGGTGGCGATGAGGCCAACCGTCAGGCGGAGGGGATTCTGGCCCGCGCTGCCAGCCGTGCCGGGTTTAGCGACGTGGTGTTTCAGTTTGAGCCGGTGGCGGCCGGGCTGGATTTTGAGGCGACGCTGAGCGAGGAGACCCGGGTGCTGGTGGTGGATATCGGCGGCGGTACCACCGACTGTTCGATGTTGCTGATGGGGCCACAGTGGCACGATAAGGCCGATCGCAGCGCCAGTCTGCTGGGCCACAGCGGTTGCCGCGTGGGCGGTAACGATCTGGATATTATGCTGGCGTTTAAGCAGCTGATGCCGCTGCTGGGTCTGGGCGGTGAGACGCTGAAGGGTATGGGGCTGCCTGCCCTGCCGTGGTGGAATGCGGTGGCGATTAACGATGTGCCGGCGCAGAGTGATTTTTACGCCGCGGCCAGCCGTAAGCTGTTGCAGGATCTGATCCGCGACGCGCGCGAGCCGCAGAAGGTGGCGCATTTGCTGAAGGTGTGGCAGCAGCGGCTGGGCTATCGTCTGGTGCGGGCGGCCGAGGAGAGCAAGATCGCGCTGTCGCAGCAGGATCGCGTT
>NZ_JRZZ01000037.1:9452-40052 GCF_002865965.1 Erwinia sp. B116 | reverse complement strand
AGCCCGCGGCGGCGGCGCGGCGGCGCCGGCTGGCCGGACGGCAGGTGCAGGCACAGCGGCCGCCGGTAACCCGCCGCCAGCAGGGCTTTCACCCCCTGATGCTGGCCCTGCTCGTCGTCAGGAATATAGCTGGCTACCGCATCATTCAGGCTCTCGCAGTTGGCCAGCACGCAGGGCAGGGTCAGCAGCCGCGGCGGCACCGGCACCCGGCGCAGCCCCATGGTGGTGTAAATAATGCCGGCGGGGCGGTGCGACAGCAGCAGATCGACCATGGTCTCCGGGCTGTCGTCGGAAAACATATTAATCACAAAGCTGTTCCAGCCGTGGGCGCGGGCGGTCTCTTCAATCGACAGGGTCATCTCCACCGAGAACGGCGTGGTCACCGTATCCAGCGCCAGCACGCCGATGGTGTTGGCGGTGCTGCGCGCGCCGCGGATCTTCTTCGCCGACAGGTCCGGCACGTAGTTCAGTTCGTTAATTGCGGCCTGAACGCGGGCCAGCGTCTCGGGTTTCAGCCGCTGCGGGCTGTTCAGCGCCCGGGAAACGGTCATCAGCGACACGTTGGCCAGTTGGGCAACTTCTTTTAGCGATGACATAACGCGTTGTCCTGTCTGGGTAAATGTCCGACCTGTCGGTCAGTTGGTTCAAGATTACCCCACGTGAGCGGGGATGCCAAAGCTCGCGGGCCTGTTTTGTGCGCGGCAGCGTACCATCGCCCCGAGGGATCCTCTTAGCCGTGCTGGTGCCTGACAAAAGTTGATCGGGCTCTCATTTGTATAATGTTAACGTTAACTCTTGTGATTAACATCAACTATCGCGCTGAAAGCAGATGTGGGAACTGTTTTGTTAACGTTACCATTGCGCCCACTATCCCTGTGAGTGTGCCACGATGAAAAAACATCATTCCCGCAGCTACCCGCTGTTAAGTGCATTACTGTTCTTCTTTTTTGTCAGCTGGTCTTCGTCCAGCTCGCTGCTGTCGATCTGGCTGCACCAGGAGGTGGGGCTGCGCGCCAGCGAAACCGGCATTATTTACTCCGTGCTGTCGGTAACCGCGCTCTGCGCTCAGGTGTGTTACGGCTTTATCCAGGACAAGCTGGGCCTGCGCAAGCATATCCTGTGGTGGATGACCGCGCTGCTGATCCTCTCCGGCCCGGCATTTTTGCTGTTCGGCACCCTGCTGAAAATTAACATCCTGCTCGGCAGCGTGTTCGGCGGCCTGTTTATCGGCCTGACCTTTAACGGCGGCATTGGCGTGCTGGAATCCTACACCGAACGCGTCTCGCGTCAGAGCACCTTCGAGTTTGGTAAAGCGCGCATGTGGGGCTCGCTGGGCTGGGCGGCCGCCACCTTCTTTGCCGGGCTGCTGTTTAACCTCAACCCGCACCTTAACTTCCTCGTAGCCTCGTGCGCCGGGCTGGTGTTCTTCATCCTGCTGGCGCAGCTGCGGGTGAATACGCCGGCCAGCCTGGAGAAGGTGGAGCTGGGCGCACGACCGGTCACGCTGCAGGACGCGCTACAGCTGCTGACCCTGCCGCGTTTCTGGGCGCTGGTGCTGTTCGTGATCGGCACCTGCATCTACGGCGTCTACGACCAGCAGTTCCCGGTCTATTTTGCCTCGCAGTTTGCCACCCTGCGCGAAGGCAACGCCATGTACGGCTACCTCAACTCATTCCAGGTCTTTCTGGAAGCGGCGGGCATGTTCTGCGCCCCGTGGCTGGTCAACCGCATCGGCGCCAAAAACGGCCTGATCTTTGCCGGCATGGTGATGGCGCTGCGCATGATCGCCTCCGGGCTGGTGGAAGGGCCGGTGCTGATCTCGGTAACCAAACTGCTGCACGCGCTGGAGCTGCCGGTGCTGCTGGTGGCGATTTTCAAATACAACAGCCTTAACTTCGACAAACGCCTCTCTTCCACGCTGTATCTGGTGGGCTTTGCCTGCACCAGCTCGGTGATCGCCTCGGTGCTGTCGCCGCTGGCAGGCTACAGCTACGAGCGCTTCGGCTTCGCCCCCTCCTATCTGGTGATGGGGCTGCTGGTGTTCTGCACCACCTTTATCTCCATTTTCCTTTTACGCGGCAACAAGCCGTCCTCAGAGGCGCTGCCGGCGCAGCCCTCTGTCGTTTGAAAGCCAAAAGAGTAGAAAACTATGACGTTATTACTGGAACAGGCCGAACGGGCCCTCGGCGAGAAAAGTCAGGATCTGAACCCACGCTGGTACCCGCACTACCACCTGGCGGCCCGCGCGGGCTGGATGAATGACCCGAACGGGCTGGTGTGGTTCGACGGCTGGTATCACGCCTTTTATCAGCACCACCCGTACTCGGTACAGTGGGGGCCGATGCACTGGGGCCACGCGCGCAGCCGCGATCTGCTGCACTGGGAACACCTGCCGGTGGCGCTGGCGCCAGAGGGGCCGGAGGATAAGGACGGCTGCTTCTCCGGGTCGGCGGTGGTCAACGGCGATGAGCTGGCGCTGATCTATACCGGGCATAAGTTCCACGGCGATGCGTCCAGCGAGGATAACCTCTACCAGGTGCAGTGCCTGGCGACCAGCCGCGACGGCGTGCACTTCAGCCGCCAGGGGCAGGTGCTGGACACGCCAGCAGGGATGCACCACTTCCGTGACCCGAAGGTGTGGCGGCAGGACGGGGCGTGGTGGATGGTGGTTGGCGCACGCGATGGCGACATTGGTCAGGTACGGCTCTACCGCTCTGCGGATCTGCGGGAGTGGCAGGACGCAGGCGTGCTGGCGGTGGCCGGAGAGGGGCAGGGCTTTATGTGGGAGTGCCCGGACTTCTTTACCCTGAACGATAAGCAGATGCTGATGTTCTCGCCGCAGGGGATGGCGGCCGACGGTTATGCCAGGCGCAATCTCTACCAGAGCGGCTGCCTGGTGGGCCACTGGCTACCGGGCGAGCCGTTTGCGCAGCAGGGGGCGTTTCAGGAGCTGGATCGCGGCCATGACTTCTACGCGCCGCAGAGTTTCCTCACGCCGGACGGCCGCCGCATCGTCATCGGCTGGCTGGCAATGTGGGAATCGCCGATGCCGGAGCAGCAGGACGGCTGGGCGGGAATGCTGTCGCTGCCGCGCGAGCTGAGCCTGACGGCGGATAACCGGGTGCAGATGCGCCCGGCAGGCGAGGTGGAAGCCATGCGCCAGCAGTGGCAGGGCTGGGGGGTGAACACGCTGAACAACCAGCAGCAGCCGGTGATGGACCACTGTGAAAGCGCCGAAGTGCTGTTGCAGTGGGATCGTACAGCCAGCAGCGCCGAACAGTACGGTATCGCGCTGGGCGAGGGGATGCGCCTGTACGTTGACGCCCAGGCGCAGCGGCTGGTGCTGGAGCGCCACTATCCTCAGCATGGTCTGTGCGGCCAGCGCAGCGTGCCGCTGGGTGACGCGGGTGAACTTGTGCTGCGGGTGTTCTTTGACCGCTCGTCGGTGGAGGTGTTCGTCAACGACGGTGAGGCCTGCCTCAGCAGCCGCATCTATCCCGAACAGCGTCAGCTTAAAGTCTTTGCCTGGTCCGGCAGCGCCACCTTAACTGACTCTGGCAGCTGGTCTTTAAAATAAAAACAACCTTGCCCGCGGCCTGACGGCAGGCGGGCATTTCTCTCCTCTGTGGCTAAAATAATAAAAGGTTTATTCCATGAAGAAACGCATCGGAATCATGCTGTGCGCCGGTCTGTTACCTGCCTCTTTATATGCACAATCCACGTTGACCACCGAACAGCGTTTTGCGCTGCTTGAGCAGCGGCTGCTGGCCGCCGAACGGCGGGCGGATAACGCGGAGTCGGAAATCAGGGCGTTGAAAAAAATGCCGCCAGAACAGGGCGCTGTCGCCTTAGCGGGCCAGGCCTCTCCTCAGGCTGTGCCAACCCACGCCGGGCCACAGGGTAAACCTTCCCCCGCGTTTTCCGCAGAAAATACCCCTGCGCTAGCGGCGAACGTTGCCCCGCTAAGCGCAGCAGAAAATACCCCCGCAGCAGTGACAAATACCGCCACGGCGGCCGGGGGAAATAACACCGGCGCGGTCGGTGAAATTAAAAAACCGCTAACGCTAACCCTCAATGGAAATACCGATCTCAAGCTGTACGGTGACGTGGAGTTTAACGTTGACGCCGCCAGCCGCTCCGGCAGCCTGACCGCCATGAAGGGCAGCGACGGCAAAAGCGTTGCGCTGGGCAGCCAGGAGCGCTGGGACGTCAACGGACGGCTGCTGATCGGGCTGGACGGCTACCGCCGCGGTACGGATGACCGTTTCTCCGGCTTCAGCGTGCAGCCGCTGGCCAACGTCTCCGGCGGCATGGGGCTGGATGATGCGGTGTTCTTCTTCGGCCAGGAGAATAACTGGAAAGCCAAAGTCGGCCGCTATGAAGCCTTCGATATGTTCCCGCTCAACCAGGACACCTTCGTTGAGTACTCCGGTAATACCGCCAACGACCTGTATGACGACGGTTACGGCTACATTTATATGATGAAAGAAGGGCGCGGGCGCAGCAGCTCCGGCGGCGCGCTGCAGCTGAGTAAAACCAGCGGCCCGCTCTATTTCGAACTGAACGCGCTGGCGAAAGACGGCACCACCCTGTTCAACGATGACCAGTACCACGGCTACGGGCTGGAGAATAAAAAGAACGTGGTTTATCTGCGTCCGGTGGCGGCGCTGACGGTTGACGCCTTTACCGCCGCGCTGGCGATGGAGAGCAACGTGGTCAGCAATGCTTACGGCTACTATGACGCCAGCGGACGCTTCCACGATCAGTCGAAGCGTACCGGTTACGGTGCCACCTTCTCGTGGAACGGCCAGCGTAACGATCCGCAGAACGGCACGGTGGTTAACCTGAGCACCGCATACCTGGACGCCGAACAGGAGCAGGACTTCAGCGCCGGCATCAACGCCCTGTGGCGCGATATTGAACTGGGCTATATCTACGCCCATAACGATATTAAAGCCTTTAACTACGGCGACAGCGATAACGCCAGCGGGGAAGCGGCGATCATGGGCAAATACAGCCTGCACACCCTCCACAGCTCATACCGCTTCCGCAACGTAATGGATATGGAGAACTTTAACGTTTACCTTGGCGCTTACTGGTCGCGGATTAATATCGACAATAAACCGGCTGAGCAGAACGACAAGGATCGTTACGGCATGCGCGTGCGCTTTAAGTATTTCTTCTAGGGTTTAGCCCTGGCGGGTCAGTTCTGCGACTCGCCAGGGACAAACTGTCGCTCTCTACGTACAGGGCCGGGTAACGGAGCCAGGATTCATGCGGGTATCCGACCCTGATGTTCCTTATCGGCGGGCATTCGCGCCAGAAAATGGGTAAAGCATAAGCGGAATGGCTTAAACATCCTTAATTCCGCGGTTCTTCCTTGTCGGCGAAAGAGTGCTCACCTACCCTGTGCGCTTCTTTTAACCCTGTCTCTGGTGCCCTGCTAATGCAACGCTCGCTTTATCTTACCTTTGCCGCACTTACCCTGACCCTGCTGACCGGTTGTCAGCACACAGCGAAAATACCTCAGCCACCGGTGGCGACCCAGCTGGATCAGCTGTCTGCACTGCTGGCCGGTACGCAGTTTCTGCGTGAACACTGTGCACGCACCGATATCCCCGGTCAGGATAAACTGCAGCGCACAGCGCTGGAGACCGCAGAGCAGCGCGGCTGGAACACGCGGGTAGCCGATTATCAGCAACTGCCGGCGCAGACCGAGACGCGCTTCCAGGCACTGCTGCAGGACAACACGCCGGAAAATGAGAAATGTGCCACGCTGAACCGCAGCACCGCGCGCTTTATTGCTCAGGCGTCAGCCCGGTAATCATTTACACCACCATCAGCAGACAGAGGCTGAAGCAGGAAAGTCCGCTATTTTTCAGGCGCGCTAACCACGATGGACGGGTGCTATGCGCCGGTCGGGCGTAGGCTTCCTGTGAAGCAGCCGAAGCGGCCGAAGCAGTCGGAACGGTCGAAGCAGTCGAAACGGTCGAAACGGTCGAAACGGTCGAAGCAGTCGAAGCGCGAAGGGGGAGCAGCGCTGGCGAAGGTTCTTCTGCGTCGGGCAATGCCGCGGCGGGCACCGGTTCAGCCTTATCTTCTGCGGCGGTTGTCTGCAGGCCCAGCAGCAGTGGCTCATTAATCCTCACTCCGTAATAGGGTACGGTCAGCACCAGCTGAGCGGGCAGCCGGTGCTGTTTGAACAGGGTGCGCAGCTGGAACACCAGCTGGTGGTAGTTATTGTCGCCAATACGCTGGTGGTATTCGTACCAGACGATATTGATGATCTTGCGTTTACAGGTAATGTTTTTAAACAGGCAGACCAGCAGCCGCTTTTGCGGCTCGCTCAGCGCCAGCGTCTGTCCGGTGGCGTGAAGCGTTAGCTGGTTGATACGGCAATCAAGGGTGGCTGCATCCTGAAATTTCAGCAGACCGGATTCAACGATCTCTTTACATTGTTCATGGGTTAACACAGCCAGAGCCCTCAGTGGTGGATATAAATGACCAGAATTTCGACAAGTTTAGCGAATGCATCCTGCGGCATGAATGGGAGCTTTCCCGGGCGTTTGTAGGAAATTTCCGTAGTCTGAGGGAAGGGGGGCGGAAGGCAGGGCGTAATGCGTCAGCAGAGTGAATCCCTGGCTGAAGGCACGGCGCAAAGTGAGTGCATACGCCAGTGGATGCGACTGCACTCACCTGCGGTTATACTCCCGGCACTCCGTTCCCGCGACATGGAAGAGAACAATGCGAAATAACCGATCCCGTATCGGGCTGCTGGCCGGCCTTATCGTCGCCAGCCTGCCGGCGGCCGCCTCGTCAGATATTGAAAGCTGCCCGTGGGGTGAGCCGGGCTGCCTGCTGCAGGGCACCCCCTATCTGAGCAGCGGCAATGACTCCCGTGATAACCTGCTGCGCCTGCTCAGTGAAGGTAAGCCGATCGCCTTACCGGTGCAGCAGCCACCGGCCGATCTGACCCGTTCCCGCGACTACTATTTTGACTGGCACCCGCAGTGGGACCTGCCGCCGGCCGTGACGGCAGGCGACGGTAAGTCCGGCGATCCGCTGGCGGCGGTGCCCGCGCTGGCACCACAGATTGCACAGCTGCAACTTGACCCGGAACCCTTTACTGCGGTAGCCGGGCAGCAGGATGAGCGGGCCGACCGGCAGGTCTCTAATAATCTCTACAGCGTCTCGGCGTTTTATGCCGCGCTGCTGGCGGAACCGACGCTGACCACCGAACAGCGGCATCAGCTGGCGCTGGCGCGGCTGGGTATCGCGCAGGGCGTGGAGGCGGAAACCGGTGCTGAACTGGCCAGCCTGGCGCAGAGTTTTCCGGCGAACTCTGCCGCGCGGCAGTTTGCTGACTACCTTGCGGCGGCGGTGCAGTTCTACCTCGGTGACTACACGGCGGCGGCGGCGGATTTCGCGACGCTGGCCGCCGGGGAGCAGCCGTGGCTGGCGGAAACCGCCGGTTATATGCAAATCCGTACCGCGCTGAACCAGAGCAGCGCCAACAGCAGCGGCGAGTACGGGGATTTCGACCCCGACAAAATCGATCAGGCTGCGGTCTCCGACGCCTTAGCCCGCGCACAGGGCTATCTGCAAAAATGGCCCGCCGGGCAGTACGCGACGGCGGTCAACAACCTGCTGCGCCGCATTTACTGGTATCAGCATGAGCCGCAGCCGCTGGCACAGCGCTATGAAGCGGTGCTGACTGCTGCACAGCAAGGCCCGGCGCTGACGCAGCTGATCCTCGAATATGACAACAAACTCGGCAGCCAGTATCTGGAAAAGCCGCGGGTTACCGCCATTCCCGACGCGCCGCTGGTCACCTTTATTGAATCCCTGCGTGCCATTCGCCCGGGCAGTGACGGCAAACCGGTGCTGACGCAGCAGGCGCTGGAAAGCCAGAAGCCGCTGTTTGAGCAGGCAGGAAAAGGGGCCTGGTGGCACTGGCTGCAGCACGAACTGTGGTTTGCACAGGAAGATTACGCCGCCGTGACCGCTGCAATCACTCCGGCTAAAACGCTGCCCGCCAGCGATATCCTCGCCTTCAGCGAGCAGGTGCTGTACGGCAAGGCGCTGATGCAGCAGCAGCAGTGGCCCGCCGCCCGTCAGCACTGGCTGACGCTGCTGTCGCTGAGCAAAGAGGTTGAGCAGCAGCAGTATCTGCAGGCGCAGCTGGCGGCGACTCTGGTGTTCAGCAACCAGGCGGATGCGGTGTTTGCCGCCGACAGCCGGGTGACCAACCTGCGCTTCCGCTCACAGGTGCTGAAAACCCGCGCTTCCCTGGCGACGCTGCGCCAGCAGGCGGAGCACGGGCCGAATGCCGAAGAGCGCACGATTGCCCTGCACACGCTGCTGACCCGTGACCTGACCGAAGGGCACTACGCTGACTGGCTGCAGGATAAAAAGGCCGTGGCGGGCATCACGCCGCCGGTTAGCGGCGAAGACTTTGCCGATGTGAATCTCAGCGTCTTTGACTGGCCGGGCACAGGGGCTGAGAGCGGCTACTACTGTCAGCCGCTGGCGCAGATTGCCACTGCCCTCAGCCAGAAACCAACGGACGGCCACGCGCTCAACTGCCTGGGCGAGTTCTTCCGCACCACCGGCGCGAAGGTGGATCTGTGGAGCGACCAGCCCGGCAATGATGCGCTGAACAGCGCCACCCAGCGCAAAGACCCGCCGGGGCAGCCGGACCGCCAGCGCTACTATCAGCAGATCGTCGCCGATCCGAAGGCGGAGGCCGAGGACAAAAGCTACGCCCTGTATCGCGCGGTGATGTGCTATGCCCCCTCCGGCTATAACGACTGCGGCGGTGCCGAGGTGGATAAGCGCGTGCGCAAAGGCTGGTTTAACCAGCTGAAAGCGGAATACGGGCGATCGCCGTGGGCGGAAAAATTAAAATATTACTGGTAAGCGGGCTGTGGCTGGCCTTCTGTGCGGCTTCGGTGTTAACGACAGCAGCCGGGGCACCGATACCGCGACCGACCACGGCAACGGTATCGGTAAACGGGGCAGAGCGGGTTAACGCTGCCGGTCATCCGGCGTTCTGGCTGTGGTCAGGGGTGAAAACGACACCCGCGCTGCGCAACGCGCGGACGGTTTACCTGCACCAGGGGGAAGTGGTCAGCGGGGCGGGGGGCGTGCGCTTTCAGCCGCTCGGGCTGCCGGTCAGCCGCCTGACCTTTCCGCAGATCTGGCTGACGGTGCGTTTTGACACCCTCGACGTGCCGCCGGCAATGATGGCGCGGCTGGTGCGCCTGCTGCAGCGCTGGCAGGCGGCGGGTAATCAGGTGGCTGGGTTACAGGTGGATTTTGATGCCGCCACGCATCGTCTTGATGATTACGCCGCCTTTCTGCAACGGCTGCGCGCGCAGCTGCCGGCGCAGTTTGCTCTCGGCGTCACCGGGCTGCTCGACTGGGCGCAGACGGGGCGCGTTGCCACGCTCAACCGCCTGCCGGTGGACGAGCTGGTGGTGCAGAGTTACCAGGGCCGTAGCACGGTCAGCAACTATGCTGCCTATCTGCCAGCGCTGGCGCAGCTGCGTATCCCCTTCCGGCTGGGACTGGTGCAGCACGGAAAATGGCGGGAGCAGGACGAGCAGCGGCTAAGGGCGTCGCCGTGGTATCGCGGTACGGTGGTGTTTATGCTTAATACACCCCCTGAACATCTATCCGGAAAGGAAAATCCGCCGGAATTTCAGTGAGCTTGTTACAGGTTTGAGCGAGACACGGACGTTAATCTCAACACGAATATAATCAGACTAATCAGCCTGTCGCAAGCTCGCCAAAAAGGGCGGTTCGAATGACAGCAACGTTCACACTCCAGGTGCTTTAAGGACGAGCCGGTGGTAGCAACCCCTGACTCAGGTAAAACGAGAGCAGGGGTTAGTTTTGAGCGAAAAGTCGACAACAAATGGCTCGGGAATGGATTAAGATATCCCGCGGTGCTTTTTCAGGTCAGCGCGACCCGCACCTTTAATCCGATAACCAGCGTGGCAGCTAACATGATGCAACCCGCAGTGATGAAAACACCTGTTACGCCACTGAAACCAAACAGTAAGCCACCCAACGCGGCGCCAGCAGCAATTGAGGACTGAACTGCTGCGACGACCATGCCGCCAGCGGTTTCAGCCTGGTCGGGAACGGAACGCGCTACCCAGTTTGACCAGGCAACGGGTACGCCACCAAATGCCATCCCCCACAACGCGACGAACAACATCAATCCTGTTTCCCCCAGTGGCAGCAAAATCATGCTCAGTGCCGCTAAACCGACCAGCGCTGGCATCAGTATCAGGGTAAGACGGAGGCTTCTCTCCATCAGCCACCCGGCCAGCAGCGTACCGATAAAATTAGCGACGCCGAATCCAAGCAGTATTAAAGACAAGCGATCCACATCAGGTTGGGCAATATTTTCAATAGCCGGACGAATGTAGGTAAACAGCGCATACTGACCGGTATGGGCAATCACACATCCCGTCATGCCCATTGCAATGCCGGGGCGGCGGAGTAAATCCATAACCGATGCCGTTATCATCATTTTACGCGGAGCCATACCAGGCAGGGTAAACAGCTGAAAGAGCAGCGTAAGCACGCCTACTGCGGTTGCAGCGACAAAAGCGCTACGCCAGCCATAGAGCCCACCTAAATAGCTCCCCAGCGGGATCGAAACTACGGTACCGACGGCAATACCGCTGAAAATAATGGAGAGAGCACGCGGGACACGTTTCGCAGGCACCAGCCGCATAGCGACGGCTGCCGCCATGCTCCAGAATCCTCCCAGCGCTATGCCCAGCAAAATGCGCATGACTAACAGAACGGTCAGACTGGATGAAAGTGCGACAAGCAGGTTGGAGGCAATCATCAGCACGGTAAAACCAAGCAAAACAGTTCGGCGATCGTAATTATGCGTCAGGCGGGGAACGGTCAGACCAGCTAATAAGGCCACCACAGCCGTTACCGTCACGGCCTGACCAGCCAGCGCTTCGGTCACACCGAGATCGGCAGCCATGGGGGTCAACAGGCTGGCAGGAAGATATTCTGCGGTCAGCAAGCCAAACACGCCCATCGTCAGTGAAATGACGGCCATCCATGCGGATTCTTTGGGTTCAATACTCTGCAAACCAGCGGATAGATCTTCAGTTGCTTCAATTCTCATAACACACTCTTCCTGGGGAAAAATAACAGCTCCTATTCTGGAGTTGAACAACTGGACGATCTATGATGCCACATCCTGATTTTTTACCCGAAAACCCGAATATGCATGAGAATAAACATTTTGCCCTGTCATCTGAGCTGATCGGTGAACTGCTTCTGGAAATGCGCCTGCGTGGTGTTCAGTATCGCCGTTTACAGACGGGCCCTGAGTTTGGCGTCGGCTTTAGCAACAAACCGGGACACGCCTATTTTCATTACATCGCGGTGGGTACTGCTCTGCTTCGCACACACGACGGTACGTTGCACGAGCTAAACGCCGGAAGCATGGTATTCATTCCACAGGGTGAGGATCATCAGCTTCTGTCGGATGTCAGCCGTTCATTTCAGCCTATCGACACGTTAGGCTCTGCTCCTTTAGGCGAGGCCGTCAGCGGAATCAATACTTGTCCGAGTTCGCATCCGACACCCAGCACGGTGCTGTTTTATGGCTGTATGGCGTTCGATCTCGGTGGCATGCAGGGTCTTGGTAAACTGATGCCGCAGGCCATCGTGGTTGAGGCAAATGAACAGCGCTATCCGGGTCTGATTCCTATTCTGGGCGCGATGAAATTTGAAATCTGTTCCGGACGCGTGGGCTTCGCGGGCATTCTTGCACGCCTTGCAGAAGTGGCGGCTGCAATGATCGTGCGTGGATGGATCGAAAATGGCAGTGAGAACGCCGCTGGCCTTATCGCTGCGTTACGTGATCCACGACTTGCCCGGGCTATTCTGGCCATTCATCGCGACACGGGCCGGGAATGGTCTGTTGCTGAGCTTGCCGCCCAGTCGCATGTGTCACGTTCAGTTTTTGCTGAACGCTTTAAGTCAGTCATTGGCACATCTCCCCTGCGCTATGCAAGAGAGGTACGAATGCGCCTCGCAGGCCATTGGATTATTCACGATAAGATCTCCATTGATACCGTCGCTCTGCGCCTCGGCTATGCCTCACAGGCAGCGTTTAGCAGGGCTTTTAAGCGTATCAATGGATATCCGCCCGGCGCTATGCGGCAACGATCGGCCAGACGCAGTGATACAGCCACTGAGTGAACGTTATCTTTAACGTGTGCAGGGTTCGCCCCAGGGGGCGATCTCAACGTTTTACTGCTCCAGCAGTTCGCGCCGCGCCGCTGTCGCCAGAAAGTGGCTGCGGTCACGGTAGACACCGGGCTGGTCGCTGACCCGGCGGTCAATGCGCCCCAGCAGAGTGTCGGGCAGGCTGATATTAATGCGCTGCGGTTTACCGCTAAAGGCCGACAGATCCACCTCAATCACAAACCAGCGGTCGTAGTCAGCATACTCTTTGTCCTGCGCGTAGCGCACTACGCCGCCATCCTCGATCTGTTCGACGGAATAATTCCCGCTCAGCAGCATCTCTTCCACGATCAGCAGGATCGCCTCACGCGCCATCGCGGCGATCTCCTCGTGGGTGTCCGCCGCGGAGACGCAGCCGTAGTCATACGCGGAAAGCGCCGGGACGATAATCCCCCAGGCGCTGTCGCTATTTTCAGGTGTTTCCACACCGATGGAAAACAACATTCTGACCTCCTTGCGCGGGGCTATATTCCCGCCAGTTTCTTAATCGATCTGACCGTGCCGATCGGTAAATCCTTCTTCGGATGCGGCACCGGAAAGGTTTTCCCGCTGAGCGGGGACCACCAGATCTGATGACTGCCGCCGGTATTACGTTTGATCTCGCAGCCCGCCAACGCCAGTTCCCTGATTAAATCGCTCGACTTCATCACTCCTCCTGAGGACAAACTGATAATACACACGAGTACACACAATCGCCATGCATCTTGTGCTGTTATCAGGCTGATGCTTGCAGCTGCCTGCAGAATTGATCTGGCGCAGTTTTTTTGACGTACTGCCGAACGGGATCACGCTTTTATGCGGCCGCTTCAGAAGTCGGTGTGTTATTGCAGGTAGTGAAGGGTAAGCGTGTGAGCGATGCAACTGCAGAAATGACCGGGTGCCGGGCAGAGAGGCAGCACCCTTTGTGCCCGGCGCCAGGACGTCCGGCACGACCCTCCCGACTATTGTCGCCGCGCGCTTCCTGTCGCCAGGCTGGCGCTGCTCACTGCCAGTACCGCCAGCAGCGCCAGCGCCACCGCCGGGGCCAGCAGCCCCCACCATGCCCGCTCCATATAGGGCATTCCCTCCGCCAGAATACGTCCCCACTCGGGGGCAGGCGGCGCTGCGCCCAAACCGAGAAAACCCAGCGACGCCAGCGCCAGCGCTATGCCCGGCACCCGCAGCATGGTGTGGCGCAGCAGCGGGCCGGCCAGTGCCGGTAACACATAGCACAGGGTCGCCCTCCGCCTGCCAACGCCAATCACCGGCAGCATACGCATATAAGGCCGGGCATTGATCTCTTCGATCAGTGCCGCAGCGTGGGCGGCCAGCGGTGCCCAGCTGACCGCGGCTACCGCAATCATCGCGCCTTCTGCACCCGGCCCGAGGGTGGCGACCACCAGCATGCCGGCAATCACCGGCGGCAGGGCATTGGCTACCTCAATCGGGCCGCTGAACAGGCGCGGAAAACTGCCGGCCAGCAGTCCGAACAGCAGGCAGATAAAGGAGACGGCAACCGCCAGCAGGCAGGTTGAGAGCGTACCGTGCGCCACCCGTGCCAGCAGGTCGCGCCCCATCGCATCCGCGCCAAACGGCAGGGAGAGCGCGGGCGGTTGCAGGCGCAAAAACTGTGAGCTCAGCGGGTCGCGCGGCAGCCCGGCCAGCAGCAGAAGCGCCAGCAGGGCCAGGCACAGCAGCGGCAGCCAGGCGGCCGAGGATGACCGGCGCACCTGCTCCTCTCGCGGCGCGGGCATGCCGTGGCCGCTCAGCGCGCGGCCGACCAGCAGTCGCCGTAAGACACCCGCAGTCAGGCTGGCGGCGGCGGCAAGGCTGAGCAGCAGCAGAATGCCAAACTGCAGGGTGGGCAGGTCCTGCGCCATCGCCGCGCCCAGCGTTGCCCGCCCCAGGCCGGGAATGGCAAACACCTTTTCCACCGCGATAGCCCCACCGGTCAGCGACACCACCACCAGCGCCGCCAGCGGCAGGATGCCCGGCAGCGCCCGTTTCATTACCGCCAGCGCGATGGCCGCCCGGCTGACGCCTGCCACCCGCCATGCCAGTACCCAGGCCTCGCTGAAGGCGGAGGTCAGTGCATCAGAGAAGATCCGCCCGAGATAGCCCCCGGCGGGCAAGCCCAGCGCCAGCGCGGGAAGCACCGCATAGCGCAGGCCGTTCCAGCCGTAGGGCGGAAACAGGCCCAGCCACACCGCGCCGACGATCAGCAGCAACGAGGCCAGCAGAAACTCCGGCAGCGCGGTAAACAGCACCGCCAGTACGCCGCTGCTGCGGACGATGCGGCCCTGCAAACCGGCGCGCAGCACCGGTGCGCTGAGCAGTAATGCCACCGTCAGCGCACACAGCAGCGCCAGCGCCATCAGCGTCAGCGACACGCCGGTCGCCTGCAGCATGCCGCCGAGGATCGGGCGGCCGGAAATCCACGACACGCCCGGATCGCCGTGCAGCAGCCCGGTCAGCCAGCGCTGCATCAGCGCCAGCGGCCCCTGCTCCAGCCCCAGCGACTGACGGATGGCGTGCAGCGTTTCGGCGGTGGCTTCCTGGTCGCCGGAGCGGGCGCGCAGCAGCGCCAGCGCCGGGTCAGAGCCGGAGAGCCACGGCAGAACGGCGGTCAGCAGCAGCACGCCACACAGAGTGACCGCGCGTGACAGCAGCGGCAGCAGGGCAGCGGCGCGCGGCAGCCGCCGCCGGCTGATGCCGTGACACAGGCGGCAGTAAAGGGATTCGCTCATCATGCTTCTGCTTCAGTCGGTTACTGCGCCGGTGCAGCAGGGCTGACGCGGGTCTGTGTGCCGATCAGCGTGCGTTCACGCGGATCGCGGATCGCACCACTCACCGCCGCGCTTTCCCCCTGGATCACCCGCTCATGCAGCAGCGGGATCGCCGCGTCGCTGCGCAGGATCAGGTTTTCGGCCTGCATAATCGCCTGACGGCGTTCGGCACCCGCCGGGATCGCCGCGGCCCGCTGCAGCGCCTGGTCAATCGCCGGCTGGCAGAGCTGGGCGATGTTAAAGGAACCTGCGCAGGCAAAATCGCTGTACATGTAGGCCACCGGGTCGCCGGAGTCGAGCACCGTGGCGCGCGACAGGATAAAGGCGTCAAACTTACCGGCCAGCGCGTCGGACTCAATCTGCGAATACTCGCGCACCACCTGATTTACGGTGAAGCCGGCGGCGGTCAGCTGCTGCGCCAGATATACCGCCACTTCCGGCAGCTCGGCGCGGTCGCTAAAGGTCGCCAGCGTAATCGTCTGCCCCTGCGGCTTTACGGCAGATTGCGGGTTTGCCACCGGCTGACGCAGGCCGGCCGCCCACGGCAGCGCCGGGCCCAGCAGGCCGGCGGCTATATCCGCGCGTTTTTCATAGACGTTATCCACCAGCTGCTGGCGGTTAACCGCCTCGCGGATCGCGGCGCGGATCGCCGGGTCCTGGGTTACGCCGTGGCGGCTGTTGAGATACAGGGTATTGGTGCGCGGCATCGGCACCTCATGCACCCATTCTGCCTTCAGCAGCGGGGCCTGCGACACCGGGATTGCCTCAACGATATCGGCGGATCCTGTGCGCAGCGCAGCGGCACGGGCGCTGCCGTCCGGCACAAAGCTGACGTCGATGCCGCTGGCCTGCGCTTTCTCACCCCAGTAGCCGTCGAAACGGTCGAGCACCGCGCTGCTGGTGCCGTTCAGCGACCTGAGCACAAAGGCTCCGGTGCCGGCGTTGATCGGGTTAACCACGCCGTTAGCGCCATAGGCATTCGGCGACAGAATCGCCAGCTGCGGGCTGGTCAGGCGCTGCGGCAGCAGCGGATCGGGCTGCGCGCTGGAGACGATCACCGCGCTGTCGCCGTCGGCACGCACGTTCAGCGTTACCCCGTCGAGGATGCGTGGCTTTGGCGCGGCGGCAGCGGCCACGCGCAGCGCGTTGACTACCGCCTCTGCGGTCAGCGGCGTGCTGTCGTGGAAGCTGACGCCCGGCCGCAGGCTGAAGCGCCATGAGGTCGCGTCCAGCGGCTGCCAGCCGGTGGCCAGCGCAGGCTGCAGATCGCCAGCCTTGTCCAGCACCAGCAGCGTTTCGGCAGTGCTCCAGCGCGACAGCTTAAAGGCGTCGTCGCTGAGCGGCGTCAGACCGGAACGCGGCGGCTGCAGCATCGCCAGCTTAATGCGCGTGCTCTGTGCCTGTGGCGTGGCCGTGTCGTCGGCGTTAAAGCAGCCGCTCAGCAGCAGGCTGGCGGCCAGCAGGCCAAGCGCGGGCAGCAGCGCGTGTTTGAAGGTTTGCAGCGGTAGCATGGTGTTATCCCTGAGATAATAAAAAAGCGTGGTAAGAAAGTTGTCCGGCGTCAGCCGATCGCCGGCACCGCCGCCAGCAGCGCCCGGGCGCGCCGGGCGTGCGGCGCATGCAGCACGTCGCCGGTGGCGAGGTCTTCGTGGATCTGCCCCAATTCCATCACCAGCAGCCGCTGGCAGAGGCCGAACACCATCGAGATATCATGGGTGACCATCAGCAGGCCCATCTGCCGCTGCTCGCAGACCTGCAGCAGCAGCGCCTTAATATTTTCGCGCAGCGCCAGATCCAGCCCGCTGACCGGTTCATCGGCCAGCAGGTAGTCCGGTTCCACCATCAGCGCGCGTGCCAGCGCCACCCGCTGCGCCTGGCCGCCGGAGAGCTCCGCCGCCGTTTTGTCCAGCAGGCGCGGGCTCAGCTCAACCTGCTGCAGCGCGGCGCTGAGCTGTGCCGGTGTTGCCACCGTGGCAGTGAGGCGGCGTACCGGTTCGGCCAGCAGCCGGGCCACCGTCTGCCCCGGTGCCAGAGAGGCCAGCGGATCCTGCGGCACGTACTGCACCCGGCGGCGATACTCACGTAGCGACGACCCACGGGCGATATTGAGCGGCTGGCCGTCGCAGCGGATCTGCCCGCGTTGCGGCGCGGTCAGCCCGAGCAGCAGGCGGAGCAGGGTGCTTTTGCCGCAGCCGGATGCGCCGACCAGGCCGGTGCGCTCGCCGGCGTGCAGCTGCAGCGACAGCTCGCTAAACAGCGGCGGTGCGTGGCGGCGTTCGAAGCCGAACAGCCCGCCGTGCGGCGGCGAGTAGCTCACTGCATCCAGCTGCAGCAGGGGGCAGGGTATGCTGTGCAGATGGGCGTTCATCCGGCCATTGCTCCCCGATCTGCCTGCGGCAATGCCTGGCTCATACGCCGTGCGGCGCTGACCAGCTGGCGGGTAAACGGCTGCTGCGGCGCGTTAAGCAGCTGCGCCATGCTGCCGCGTTCGACGATCTGCCCGCCATCCATCACCATGCCGCGCTGGCAGAGTTGCGCGGCCAGCGCGATATCGTGGGTGATAAACAGCAGCGTCAGCGGTTGTCGCCGCTGCAGCAGGCCGATAACCCGTTGCTGGGTCATCACGTCCAGCGCGGTGGTCGGCTCATCGGCCACCAGCAGCGGCGCGCGGCTCAGCAGCGCCAGCGCCAGGCAGATGCGCTGGCGCTGGCCGCCGGAGAGTTCGGCCGGGTAACGATCGAGCAGGCCGGGAATATCATCGAGTTCGCTCTGCTGCAGGCTCTGCATCAGCGCCGACCGGCATCGGGTGTGCAGAATCAGCGACAGCTGCCTGCCGATGTTCATTAGCGGGTTGAGCGAGGTCAGCGAGTCCTGAAATACCGCCGCCACCCGGGTCTGCGCGCAGCGCTGCATGGCATGCAGCGGCAGTACCGCTTTTCCGGCAACCTCGATGCTGCCCGCGGCCTGAATTCCGCCGGGTAAGGTGCCGGTAATCGCCCTGGCGGTAAGGGATTTACCCGAACCGGAGCGGCCAATCAGACACACCCGCTCCCCCTGATGCAGCTGAAAACTGACGCCCTCGACCAGCCTCTGCCGATCGAGGGTCAGGCTAAGGTTATCGACGCGCAGTAAAGGGGGAATGGCAGAAGGTATCGGGGTCACGGCAGCACAACGCAATGGCATTAAAAGATATGTAATAACATAACAACTCATGCGCGAGTAATGCAAATAATTTCATCAGAAATGTTTCGTCACTGCTTTCTGCCTGAATTTTACCGGAGCGTATAGGAATTTATCGATAAGTGTGGTTGAAAGTTGACCGACTGGAAAAGGGTGATAGGCTGGGATTTCAGGCCCGTAGCTGGCGGGCTTCACCATCGGAAATTGACTAAAAGAGGGGAGCAGGGATGTCAGAAAATCTGTCTGTGCTGCCGTATCCCAGGCTGGCCGCCGCAGCCGGCGGCCAGCCACCAGGAGGAGGTGGAGGTATGCATCAAAGAATCAGCAAACTTGAAGAGCAGGTTGCCACACTGGTGGTCGACGTGGCGGTGATCAAATCCAACTATGCCACGCGACACGATGTGGAGGGGCTGCGGGCAGAGATGCATCAGTCGATGTCCGGGCTGAATGATAAAATTCATATCTCCATGTATGACATGCAAGCGAAAATAGCGTCACAAACCCGCTGGCTGTGTAGCGTAATCTTTGTCGCACTGGGTCTCGGATTGTCGATCGCCAAAATCATTTTTTAAGGTTAATGACCCGCCAGTCAGGCTGGCGGGAACAATTCAGAAGGCGTTGAAGCGATGAACCAACGTATCGCCCTGGCAACCGGCCTCTGGTGCGCTAAGTTGATTTTTTAGCGTCCCGGTCGGGCAGGAGTGCGGGCTTACGGCGTAAGCGTCTGTTCAAAAAACGCGTGGTAACGCCCCTCCGGATGGCCGAAGACGATCAGGTTGCTTTTGGCCCGGGTAATCGCGGTATAGACCAGTTCGGCATCGTCGTCTTTGGTCAGCACAACAAAGGCGGTTTTACACTCCATGCCCTTATAACTGTGCGGCGTAGAGAGTTTCACCAGCCCGGAGTTTTGCATAAAGAAATTTTTCTTTCTGCGCCTGAGCTTATCGCGGGCTTCCCGGAATGACGCTTCTGCCGGATAGAGCTTTTTCAGCGCCTCAATTTCCTGTTCCGTTTCAAACATCACCATGGTTTTCTCATCGGCAGCGATCGCGCTGTTGAGCCGGCTCAGCAGGTCAATCGAGGAGCAGATAATCACCACGTCATTGGGATGCAGGTGCTGTTCACGCATCAGCTTTTGCATGCCGAGCGCCATCGCTTCTGCGTTCTCTTCCGTCAGGCGGGTGTGGTACTCCAGCAGATCGAAATTCATGCTGCTTTGCAGCGGCTCCGACTCAAAAATCTCTGCATCGCTGTATTTACCGAGCAGAAATGCTTCCTGAAAACGCTTAAACAGATGGACCAGCGGCGTGTCGAGCCGGGAGCGATAAGAGCGGGTCAGCGTTTCCCAGCGCCCGAAGCCCTGGGTAATCGCCAGTTCACGCTTCTTATCATCGCGCTGATATATATTCTGCGAACGATCGCCGTACAGCACCATTTCTCCGTCGTCGGCCAGGAAGTGCTGACGGATAATCTGTACCCATTCCGGTTCGTAATCCTGAATTTCATCGATCAGAATAGTGTGATAACGCCGCGTCTCGCCGTCAGCAAAAAACGCAGCGTGTTTATAGAGCGCATCCAGGGCATCACGCGGATTAAGACCCTGATCCCGCTTTAGCTGAAGAAACGTCTCAACCGAAATATTGAGCTCATTCAGGGCGGCGTTAAAGAACTGGTGATAGTTACTGATTTCAAAACAGTCCCAGCTGAGGGTGCCGCGCAGGGCGCTAACCTTGTCGTGAATAAAGGGTTTTAAGGTCAGGTTAAAGGTCAGGATCAGCACCGCGCTCTGATGCCGCGCGAAGGCATGAACCGCCCGCTGCGCCAGCATGGTGGTTTTACCGCTGCCTGCGATGCCCTTAATTTTACTCAGGCCGGTCTCGCTGAGGGTCAGCCGCAGCTGCTTTTTATCAAATTTAACCGCGATCCCCTGATTCAGCACGCTTTCCGGGGGAGCCAGCCGGCGTTTGAACTCATGATAAATGTCGTCGGTAAATAACGGATCGGGTCTGCTTTGTTGTAACTGGGCTATTTTCTTCGCCAGGTTCTCCGGCGTTACGCTGATTGAACGATCCCGTACCAGCTTTATTTCACGGAGCTTCAGGCCGTTGGCGGTGCGCTCATACACCGCATGTTCGATCGCCCGTTGTCTGAACTGTTGATTGTTCTCGTCACGGCGACGTTTGATCTCTGCCAGCGCCGAATCATACAGGGCGGCCGGTGGCGTATTGCCTGCCGGATGGAAATAGACGGCGGTGTCAATCAGGCGGTAAAAGGCGCGATTAAGCGCCTCTTTCAGCCCCAGTATCGGCAGATGCAGATCGAACAGATTGCTTTTGTAGCGGAAAACCTGCTGATGAGGTGAGCGGATCTTTGCTTCACCGCGTGGGCCATTAACGATCCAGTGGTTCTCAGGCGTGATGCGGTAATGCAGCAGATTCCAGTCTTTGACTTCGAAAATCAGTGCGCCGTAGCCCTGCCTGAGCACGATAATATCGGGCCGGTCACCGTCGAGCCAGGCGTTGAAAAATACCTCAAACCGGTTATCCAGCTTATCGGCCAGCAACCGCAGTAACGCATATTCACCCTCGGTGGGGGCGACGGTCAGACGGGCAATATTGGCAAAGTCAGGGTGAAAAATCGCCATCAGTGGCTCCTGCCGGATGATCGGCCCTCAGTTGCGTTCGGCCGCGGAATATAATGACTTAATGTCAATATGTTACGCAGTTGTCACAGGGTGTACCAGCTTCATTTAAGAACTTTCTTAATTTATTCTGGGGCCCGAAGCGGCTGGATGGCGACCGGGAGCCGCTTAACGTTTATTCCGCCACGCGCCGAACGCCAACAGCGCGCTGGCGCTGGTAAAAAGCGCAATAATCCACGCCATGGTCCACGGCGTACCGTCGCTAAACAGGGCCAGCAGCAGCGACGAGATAATGCCGCTGCCGTACTGTAGTGAACCCATCAACGCGGAGGCGGAACCGGCCATCTGCGGCGCGGCGTCCAGCGCGGCGGCGGTAGCACTGGCGGCGATAATGCCGTTCATGGCGAAGAACACCAGCACCGTCAGCACCACCAGCAGCAGCCCACCAAACCGCAGGCCTGCGCCGGCGGCCAGCCCCAGCGCAGCCAGCGCGGCCAACAGCGTGGCGCACAGCAGGAGTTTCTCCAGCGCGTGGCGCTGCACCAGCCGGCGGTTGATCAGGCTGACGCCCATCAGACCGACGATATTCAGCGCAAACAGCCAGCCGTAATGTTGCGGATCGACGCCAAACCAGCGGATATACACCTGGGGTGAGCCGGCAATAAAGGCGTACGCCGCCACGTAGTAGCTGGCAACGCAGAGCGTAAAGCGCATAAACTGCGGCTGGCTCAGCAGCGTCATATAGTTGCGAAAAGCCGTGGCTAACGAGGCGTGCTGCCGTTTTTCTGCTGGCAGGGTCTCCGGCAGCCAGCGCAGCGCCAGCAGCATCAGGATGCCGATCGCCGCCAGCAGCCAGAAAATGCTGTGCCATGAGGTGAAAAGGATCAGCTGGCCGCCGAGCAGCGGCCCGGCAATCGGCGCGATCGCCATTACCAGCACCAGGGTGGAGAACATCCGCGCCGCCTCGCTGCGGCTGAACAGATCGCGGATCATCGCCCGCGCCAGCATCGGCCCGGTGCAGGCACCGAACGCCTGAAACACCCGCCAGAACACCAGCTGCGCCATATCCGTCGATAACGCGCAGCCGGCCGAGCCGGCCACAAACAGCAGCATGCCGATCAGCAGCGGCAGCCGACGGCCGAGCCGGTCGCTGATCGGTCCCCACACCAGCTGGGCGAGGCAGAATCCGGCCAGAAATCCGCTGATGGTCAGTTCGGCATCGCCCTGCAGCTCCTGCGCCATCAGCGGCATGGCCGGCAGATAGATGTCGGTCGACAGCGAGGTGAAGGCCATCAGCGCGCTGAGGATCACGATAAAGCTCAGCCCGTGGCGGGCGTGGGTAGAATTCGGGCCAATGGCCGTGGGCAGGGTCATAGTTTCGGGTCTGTAGAGGGGAGAGCCGTGCAGTGTAATGGAAACCGCCCGGCCGATAATCGGGGACAATCGACATGGGCCTGTGAGCGGTATTCATTAATCCGATGCTAAATCGCCACCCGCCCGCGCACGCCGTCCTGCTCCATGGTGCTGCCGCCTTGCGGTGTTATCAGGCCAGGATCACCGTTTTTCCTTTCGCCCTCAGGGCGGCGACCGTCTCTTCCGGCGCCTGCTGGTCGGTGATCACCTGGTCGATTTTCTCCATTGCCAGCACCAGGTTAAACCCTTTACGCCCGAATTTGCTGGAGTCGGTCACCACCACTACCTGCTGTGCCGCCGCAGCCATTACCGCACTGATCGCGTAGCCTTCGTTAAAGGTGGTGATGCCGTTATCACAGTCGAGGCCGTCTGCACCGACAAACATCAGGTTGGCCGAGACGTCGCGCAGCGCGGCTTCGGCGATGTTGCCGTGCAGCGAGGCGGTCTTGTGCCGCACCGTTCCGCCGCATACCACCAGGGTGATATCGGTGTTGTCGATCAGGATTGCCGCCGCCGGCAGGCTGTTGGTGATCACGGTAATGTTCTTCATTGTCACCAGCGCTTCCGCCAGCAGCTTGGTGGTGCTGCCGCTGTCGAGGATCAGCGTATCACCCTCCTTTACCAGCTTTGCGGCGGCCTGGGCAATGCGTCGTTTCGGATCGGCGGCCAGCTGATAGCGGTCGTTGAGGCTGACTTCGGCATCGGCCGACGGCTCGTCCTGCGCGCTGACGCTGTCGATACGCGCTGCACCGCCGTGAAAGCGGGTTAACAGTCCGCGCTCCTCCAGTAAACGCAGGTCGGCACGAACGGTCACCTCGGTCACGCCGAGGCTGGCCGAAATGTCGTTGACCAGCTGGCTGCCGCTGCTGTTAACCATGTCGACGATCTTGTTTCTGCGCTCAAATGAGTTCATGCGGGCTCCTGTGCAAAGTCAGGGCATCCTAAAACGAAAGGATAAGGAAGTAAAACGGAAATGAGTGAAATGTGAAGCGTTACGCAGAGTGTCGGCGAGGCGGGCGCAGCAGCGGGCGGCGAGCGGGCTAATTACGATTAACGCCGTTTAGCTACGGGTTACTCTGCGGATGAAAGTCAAAAACGACATAAAAAGAAAGAATAAGAAAGGTAACGTAAATACATAGATCATGATCACATAACGAAAGGAAAGGGATTGTGTCGCTTTCGAAAATTGACGATTGTTTATGAAATCTTTCGGAGGACGTTATGAAACACCTAATCGCACAACATAAATCGGGTCTCGACTGTGGTATCTGTTCGGTCTGTTCCGCCCACCCGTTGGTGATTGAAGCCGCGCTGCGGCTGGATCTGCACGGCGATCGTCAGGTGCTGATCGAGGCCACCTCAAACCAGGTAAACCAGTACGGCGGCTACACCGGCATGCGGCCCGCCGACTTTCGTGATTACGTGCTGGCGATTGCACAGCGCGTCGGTTTCCCGCCTCAGCGGCTGATCCTCGGCGGCGATCACCTCGGGCCTAACTGCTGGCAGGACGAAAGCGCTGAGGCGGCGATGGAGAAATCGCGGGTGCTGATCGCCGACTACGTCCGTGCCGGCTTTAGCAAAATTCACCTTGATGCTTCGATGTCCTGCGCCGGCGATCCGCTGCCGCTGCCGCCGGAAGTGGTGGCACAGCGCGCCGCCGAGCTGTGCCGGGTGGCGGAACAGAGCGCCAGCGCCGAACAGCGGGCGGCGCTGACCTATGTTATCGGCACTGAAGTGCCGGTGCCGGGTGGGGAAGCCTCGGCGATCCATGAGGTGCACGTCACCCGCCCTGAAGACGCCGCCCACACCCTGGAGCTGCACTACCAGGCATTCCGCGCGGCGGGGCTTGAGGCAGCGATTGAACGTATTATTGGCTTGGTGGTGCAGCCGGGCGTCGAGTTCGACCACAGCAGCGTGGTGCACTATCAGCCTGCCGGGGCCCGCGAGCTGAGCACCTTTATTACCACCACGCCGGTGGTGTATGAAGCGCACTCCACCGATTATCAGACCCGTAGCGCCTACCGCGCGCTGGTCAAAGACCACTTTGCCATCCTCAAAGTTGGCCCGGCGCTGACCTTCGCCCTGCGCGAGGCGATCTTTGCGCTGGCTGAAATTGAGCAAGCGCTGATCGCGCCGGAAAAACAGAGCCGGATGCTGGCGGTGATTGACCAGGTGATGCTGGACGAGCCGGGCTACTGGAAGAAGTACTACCGCCCGGCCTTCTCTCAGTCGCTGGTGGATATCCACTTCAGCCTGTCGGACCGCATCCGCTACTACTGGCCTAACCCGCGCATCAGCGCCGCGTTTGACGCGCTGATGGCCAACCTTGGCGCTACCGCGATCCCACTCGGCTTACTCAGCCAGTATTTACCAAAGCAGTTTGACCGCGTGCTTGCCGGATCGCTGAACGCCGACGCCCGTGCGCTTATTATCGATAAAATCCAGGACGTCCTGCGCGATTACGCCTTCGGATGTACGCCTGAAGCCACCCATAACCAGGAATTAAGCCATGCATAACACGCGTTTGATCGTCGCCTCCGGGCTGGCGTTCACCACGGCCGCTGAGGTTCTGCAGCATATCGGCGAGAAGATGGTCGGCGAGGGCATCTGCCGCGCCAGCTACCCCGACGCGCTGCGGGAACGTGAAGCCAGCTACCCGACCGGCATTGCGCTGGACGGCCACGCGGTGGCGATCCCGCACTGCGACGCCAGCCACGCTATTGAACCGGCCATCTACCTGATCCGGCCCGCCGCGCCGGTGGCTTTTCTGCAGGCGGATGATGACGGCACCGTGGACGCCGAACTGATTATCGCGCTGGTGGTGACCCATCCGGAGCAACAGCTGACCCTGCTGCGCAGCCTGTTTGGTCAGCTGCAGCAGCCGGACTTTATCGACAGCCTGTTAAGCGTTCCGCAAGAGGCGCTGGCCGACTGCTTTACCTCACGGCTGTTCGCCCCGGCCGTCTGACCGACCCCTGACCCTGCAAACGGAGAATAACAATGAAACGTAAAGTGATCGTCGCCTGCGGAGGCGCTGTCGCCACCTCCACCATGGCCGCAGAAGAGATTAAAGAGCTGTGCGATGAGTACGGTATTCAGGTTGAGCTGGTGCAGTGCCGGGTCAATGAGATTGAAACCTATCTGGACGGCGTCGATCTGATCTGCACCACCGCCCGGGTCGACCGGCAGTTTGGTGACATTCCGGTAGTCCACGGAATGCCGTTTATTTCCGGCGTGGGCATTGATGCACTGCGCCAGAAGATCCTTACGCTGCTGCAGGGGTAGGCTCATGTTTACTGACATCATGCGCTATATCCTCGATCTCGGTCCGACGGTGATGCTGCCGGTGGTGATTATCCTGTTCTCGGTGGGGATGGGGATGAAGGTCGGGGATGCCTTCAAATCGGGCCTGCACATCGGCATCGGTTTTGTCGGCATCGGGCTGGTGATTGGTCTGATGCTCGACTCGATCGGGCCGGCGGCGAAGGCGATGGCGGCCAACTTTGAGATCGGCCTCGACGTGGTTGACGTCGGCTGGCCTGGCTCCTCCCCGATGACCTGGGCCTCGCAGATTGCGCTGGTGGCTATTCCGGTGGCGATCGGCGTCAATATCCTGATGCTGGTGACCCGCATGACGCGGGTGGTCAACGTCGACATCTGGAACATCTGGCATATGACCTTCACCGGCGCGATGCTGCATCTGGCGACCGGATCATACTGGGTAGGCATGCTGGGCGTGGTGGTGCATGCGGCGTTTGCCTACAAGCTCGGTGACTGGTTTGCCCGTGACACGAAGCAGTTTTTCGATCTCGACGGTATTGCGGTGCCGCACGGCTCTTCGGCCTGGATGGGGCCGGTAGCGGTACTGGTTGATGCGGTGATTGAAAAAATCCCCGGCCTGAAACGCATTCACTTTAGCGCCGACGATGTCCAGAAGCGTTTCGGTGCCTTCGGCGAACCGGTCACGGTGGGCTTTATTATGGGCATCCTGATCGGTCTGCTGGCCGGGTATGACGCCAAAGGCGTGCTGCAGCTGGCGGTGAAAACCGCGGCGGTGATGCTGCTGATGCCGCGGGTGATTAAGCCAATTATGGATGGCCTGAATCCGATTGCCAAACAGGCGCGTAAACGTCTGCAGGCGAAGTTTGGCGGCCAGGAGTTCCTGATCGGCCTTGACCCGGCGCTGCTGCTCGGCCACACCGCGGTGGTCTCGGCCAGTCTGATCTTTATCCCGCTGACCATTCTGATTGCGGTGCTGCTGCCGGGTAACCGCGTGCTGCCGTTCGGGGACCTGGCAACCATCGGCTTCTTTGTGGCGATGGCGGTGGCGGTGCACCAGGGCAACCTGTTCCGCACGCTGATCTCCGGCATCATCATTATGGGCATGACGCTGTGGATCGCCACCCAGACTATCGGCCTGCATACCCAGCTGGCGGCCAACGCCGGCGCGCTGAAGGCCGGCGGCCAGGTGGCATCAATGGACCAGGGTGGTTCACCGATTACCTACCTGCTGATCCAGCTGATGACCTGGCAGAACGTGACGGCGTTGACGGTGATTGGCACGATTTATCTGCTCGGGGTGGTACTTACCTGGCGCCGTGCGCGCCGTGCCACCCCTGCCGCGCAGCCCGGCGACACCCGGCTTAACGGGAATCTATCCTGATCTGAAGTTCAGACGGGGGTAACCCCGTCACTCCCGGAGTTAATACCATGAAATCTGTCGTGATCCACGCCGGAGGCAGCGTTACGGTTGAAGAAAGACCGTTGCCTCAGATTGAAACCGCCGATGAGGTCCGGGTCGAGGTGCTCTGTTCCGGGCTCTGCGGCTCGGATATCCCGCGGATCTTTCATCAGGGTGCCCATTTTTACCCGATTACCCTCGGCCACGAGTTCTGTGGCCGGGTGACGGCAACCGGTCCCGACGTCAGCGATCTGGCGGTCGGCGATCTGGTGGCCTGCGTGCCTCTGCAGCCCTGTTTTGAGTGCGATGAGTGTCGTCGTCAGCTGTGGTCGCAGTGCCGCCACTACCGCTTTATCGGTTCACGCAGCGACGGCGGCAACCGCGAAGTCATCGTGCTGCCGCGCCGTAACCTGTTCGCTCTGCCGCCGGGTACCTCGCCGCTGGCCGGCGCCTTCTTTGAACCCCTGACCGTCAGCCTGCATACCCTCGAACTGGCCGGCGGCTGCCGTAACAAAGCTGTGATTGTGGTGGGGGCGGGCACCATCGGCCTGCTGGCGATGCAGGCGGCGAAGGCGCTGGGCGCACGTTCGGTCACCGCCATCGACCTCAACCCCGAGCGGCTGGCGCTGGCGCAACGGCTGGGTGCCGATCGGGTGTTTAACAGCGCGGAGATGGATGCGGCGGCGATCCGCCAGGCGCTGGAGGAGCGCCGTTTCGACCAGCTGATCCTTGAAACCGCCGGCGCGCCGCAGACCGTGGCGCTGAGCATAGAGATTGCCGGCCCGCAGGCGCAGATCGGACTGATCGGCACGCTGCACCGCGATCTGGCCCTCAGCAGCGCCACCTTCGGGCTGATCCTGCGCAAGGAGCTGCGGCTGCTGGGCAGCTGGATGAACTACTCCGGCGACTGGCCCGGCGTGGAGTGGCAGCAGGCCGCGCAGCTGTTCGCGGCCGGCGAGATTGACCTGACCGCGTTGATTGCGGTGCAGGGCGGGCCGGAGGTCTACGCGGCGGCGGTCAGTGAGCTGCAGGGCGGGCCGATGAGCGGCAAAATCATGCTCGATTTTTCACCACAGCAGGCAGGGGAAGCATAATGTATCTGGTCTCTAATCGCGCGATGCTGAACGACGCGCAGCAGCAGGGCTACGCCGTTCCGGCGTTTAATATTCATAACCTGGAAACCGTACAGGTGATTGCCGAAACGGCGGCCGAAATGGGCTCACCGGTGATTATGGCCGGCACCACCGGCACCTATGGCTACGCTGGCCTGCACTATCTGGTGGCGATTTGCCAGCAGGCGGCGCAGCAGTACAATCTGCCGATCGCCCTGCATCTCGATCATCATGAGGTGTTCAGCGATATCGAAACCAAGGTCAAGGCCGGGGTACGATCGGTGATGATCGACGCTTCACACTGTGCCTTCGAGGAGAATATCGCCCGGGTGGCGCAGGTGGTGCAGCTGTGCCATCGCTATGACGCCAGCGTGGAGGCAGAGCTGGGGCGGCTGGGCGGCCAGGAGGACGATCTGGTGGTCGATGAAAAGGACAGCTTCTTTACCGATCCGGACCGCGCCGCCGAGTATATCCACCGCACCGGCATCGACTCGCTGGCGGTGGCGATCGGTTCTGCCCACGGCCTGTATCAGGGCGAACCTAAGCTGGACTTTACCCGGCTGGCGCGCATTCGCGAGCAGGTCAGCGTTCCGCTGGTGCTGCACGGTGCGTCCGGCATTCCGGAGGCGATGCTCAGACGGTCAATTGAGCTGGGGATCTGCAAGGTCAACGTGGCCACCGAGCTGAAGATCGCCTTCTCGGATGCAGTGAAGGCCTGGTTCCAGGATAACCCCGGCTCCAGCGATCCGCGCGACTATCTGGCACCCGGCAAGCGGGCGATGAAGCAGGTGGTGCAGGAAAAAATCCGTATCTGCGGGAGCGCCGGGCGGATTTGATCGCGCCCTGGGGCGCGGCCCGGTGACTGACCGGGCCCACGCTCACGGACGGCGCGACGCCTGCCCGTGCACCTCTGTGTTATGAACTAGTTCTGCAGCAGCGCCAGCACCGCCTGCGGCTCCAGCTTCGCTTTTGCCAGCAGCTGGCTGCCGGACTGCTGCAGGATCTGCGCCCGGCTCATCGCCGAGACTTCGCTGGCGTAGTCGGCATCCTCAATGCGTGAGCGGGCGGCGGCCAGCGCCACGCCGGTGCTGTTTTGCAGGTTCTGTACCGAGCTCAGGCGGTTGGAAATCGCCCCCATCTGGGACCGTTTGCTGTCGACGCGGGCGATGGCGGCATCCAGCGTCGCCAGCGGGTTATCCGGATGGCGCAGGCGGATTTCCGCGCCGACTTCGCGCACCGTCATCACCGTGTAGTTGGTGCTGGTGTCGGTGCTGGCGCTGACGGTGGCCCTGAAGTAAATCTGTACGTCACCGACGCCGTTGCTGGTTTTTAACAGCAGCGTGCCGTCGCTGTCCTGGCTGACCAGCGTGGCGGTTTTGCCCATGCCCGGCAGGTCTAACAGATAGCCGCCGTTGCCGTCGGAACGCAGCACGTCGGTGGCCGTTTCGCCTTTGGCGCTGGTGTAGTTGAGTTGCACCTTTGCCGGGTCAAGGGTCACCGTTGAGGTGCCAGTGATGGTGGTCACCGCGCTAAAGCTGTTGAGATTAATGGCGTCGGTGGCGCGCACCGCCAGCGTCGTGCTGCTGCCGTCGGTCTCCGCCGCGAAGGTGGCGTTAAAGTACTGCGGGTTGCCGCTGCCGTCATCCACCTGCAGCAGGTACTGGCTGCCCGACTTCAGCAGTCTGGCATCCCCTGCGGGCAGCGGATTGCCGCTGGCGTCGCTGTAGCTCAGTGCGGCGCTGGTGGTATCAACGGCCGGCGTGGTGGTGACCTGGGCCGGCAGCGGGGAAAACGCGCTGTCCAGCTGGCCGCCGGCCCCGGTCAGGGTGGCGGTGGCGGCACCGCTGGCGTCAAAACTCAGCGTCGCCGGGTAGTAGATATCATTCTGCTCAACGTAGTACTGACCGTTGCTGAGGGTCAGCGACGGGGCCGGGCTGGCGGGCAGCGCGGCGCCGTTGTCATCAAGGTAGCTGTAGCTGGTGATGCTGCGGGCGGGGATCTGCGGTACGTTCGCGTAGAGCGGGCTGGCGCTACTGGCATCTACGGTAATGTAACCCTGGCCGGTAGCGGTATCCCAGCTGCCGGCACGGACGGCCGGATAGTAAACCGCCTTGCCGTCGCCGTCGTTACCCTGAATATAGAGCTGGTTGTTGGCGCTGCTTCTGACCAGCTGCCTGTCGCTCAGCGCGGTCGGCGTGGTGAAATTCACCGCCACGTTAGGATCGGCAAGCGACAGATTGCTGGCGCTGCCGATCACCCTGTTAACCGTGGTGACGGCGCTTTTAATACCGTTGATCACCAGGTCCTTCAGACCCAGTTCGTCAATGCTGAAGCCCGGAGCGGAGAGATCCACACTGACAGAATCGCGATCGTTAGCCCCCACCTGAATAGCCAGTTTACCGGCGCTGCCGTCCAGCACGCTGATGCCGTTAAAGCTGGCGCTGCCGTTCAGTCGGGCAATCTCCTTCAGGTTGAGGTTGATCTCGGCCTGAATGGCGTCGCCATCTTCCAGCGTAT
>NZ_JRZZ01000037.1:0-9430 GCF_002865965.1 Erwinia sp. B116 | reverse complement strand
CGGTGGTCTCCACCAGCGAGATACCGTCGCCGGCGTTACGACTGGCCTGCGCCAGCCCGCTCTGCTGGCTGCTCATGCGGTTGGCGATCGCCTGACCTGCCGCATCATCCTTAGCACCGTTGATACGCATACCGGAAGATAACCGAAGAATGGCGTCCGCCAGCGAGCTGCCGCTTTTGGCCGCATTGTTTTCGATCTTTAACGCAGAGAGGTTGGTATTAAGGCTGAGCATAACGCGATCCACTGAGTGACTCCTGTCGCAGATTATCGGCAGCGGCAGATTTTACTTAAGCCATTTTTTAGTTATGTCACGCGGGCCAGGGCCCTATGCCGCCGCTGCAGCCCCTTTGCCAGCCCGGCCAGCCCGCTGCACGGCAGGTAACAGAGCACGCCGACCAACAGAAACATCTCCGCCGTGTAGATCTGTTCACGGTTGTTCACCAGGCTGGACACGGTGGTCAGTTCCGGCACGTTGACTTATCGCAAACAACGCTATGGCGTAGCGGGGGCGGTGGTGAATATTTTTCAGGGATTTCTTTCAGATAGCATAAGGACAGGGAAATTAATTTTCATTTTTTTGTATAAATGGATTTATTAATAATGACATTTGAAGATTTATTTCAGGTAAGTACTGATCTCATCGCGCGATCACAGATTTTTTTAAATCATGACTTATGGCAACTTAAGCTCTTGATCTGTTTTTTATACTGATGTATCACGAAATAGCAGGTGAGTTAAAGTAGGTGGCAGGTATCATTTTTGATGGTTTTTAGGGTGGTTTTTTGCAAGGGGTAAGCTATTAACCGGTCACGGTTATGGAATGACTTAATGTTAGTCTCAGGGAGTAAGGAAATGATGAGCAAAATTATTGCAAGCGGCATTACCTGCGGCATTATGTTTTGTGTTATCAGCGCTATGTCGGATGTGTATATCGCTAAAGTGACTCAGGTACTCGACTCTTCAGTGTTTATCACCTGGTGTTTTGCAATGGCAACAATGGTTTTTTTGACTCTGGCACTGATGCGCAATGGTCGTGCTTATCTGACTAAGGTGAACAAGAATAAAAAAAATCTGCTGCTGATTAATGTTGCGGTATTGCTCAACTGGGGTGGGCTTATCATCTCGTTGAAATACCTTGAACCGGCGGTAGTCGGGATTGCTTCTGTGGCATGTGGCCCGGCACTGACGATCATTTTATCGCGATTTTTCTCCGGTTTTACTACCAGGCCGGATAAAGCCGAGTCGGTCATTTCCTGGGCGGTTATGAGCGGCGTAATGATTATGCTGATTAATTCATGGGTTGGCAGTAGCGGAGTGACCTCCACCAGCGCGGCGGAGAGAGCCATCGGTATCATCTGTGTATTACTGAGTGCCGTGGGAACCGTGCTCTATACTTTGTTTTCCAAATCATTAGTAAATAAGAAATGGAGTGCCAGTGAAATCCTCGGCTGCAGGAATGTATTAATTCTTTTTACCGCGTTACTGTATAGTGCAGTTATGCATATATCTCTGCAGCTTGATGTGATTTATTTTTTGATTGTGGTGTTACTGTCTGTTGTTGGTCATATTATTCCTATTTTTCTTATACAAAAATCCATTGGGCACTCAGTCCTCTGCATATTGCCTTTCTGATGTTGTTGATTTCTGTATTTACCCTTGCATTTCAGTTTACCGACAGGCGTATTGCCGTGTCATGGCAGACCATCATTGCGGTGTTAGTTCTTACGGCACTGTTGGCATTGCTTGGTATCAGTAAGTATTTCTCTGCAACACAGTCGGGAGGTGAAAAATGAACAGGATCGTAGTGGTTGATGGTTTTTCTTCAGGTAAATTTATTGCCCGTCATTTAAGCGAGGCGGGCTGTAAAATGATTCATATCGCCTCGGACACCTCACTGGATGACTACTACTACCAGGGATTTGATTCTTCCATTTATCAACACTGTTATTGCCATTCCTCCCCTGGGTTAACACTGGATATTATCCGTGAGTTCGGTGCGGAAGGCGTACTGTGCGGCGCGGAAACGGGCGTCGAACTCACTGACTGGATTAACCAGTCACAGAACTTTAAATACAGAAATGATTTTTCACAGCGTGCTGCCCGCCGTAACAAGTTTGAGATGATTGAATCGCTGCGTGAAGCCGGTATAACCGCCACGCCTCAGTGCAAAGTCTGCCAGTGGCCACAGGCGGTAAACTGGCTGAGCGAACAGCCTTATCCGGTGGTGGTGAAACCGCTGGATAGTGCCGGTTCAGATGGTGTATTTATCTGCAACAGCGAAGACCGGGTCAGGTCGGCGTTTGACCGTCTTATTAATCAAAAAAACCGCATGAACAGCACCAATGATGCCGTTCTGCTGCAGTCCTTTCTGACGGGAACAGAATATGTGGTGAATTTTGTCTCTCTGAATAGCCTCAGGCTGGTCACGGAAGTGGTGCGCTACCATAAACGGCAGCTGGCGGGAGGCAATGTTGTCTATGATATTGATGAAATTATCGATGCTTCAGCCGGCGAGTTTGCCGGGCTGGTGGCCTACACGCACCGTGTTTGCGACTGCCTGGGTATTGAAAACGGCCCCAGCCATGCAGAAGTGATGTTAACCGCCGACGGGCCCTGCCTGCTCGAAATTGCCGCCCGTAGCGATGGCATACTGCGTCCGGAAATTGTCGACTGCACGACGGGAATGGGGCAACTGCGGGCGACGGCACTCTCACTCTCTCAGCCACAGCGGTTTACGGAGCTGACAAAAGAGCCGGTTTACCGGCTGAAAAACCACGCTTTTAATGTCAGCCTGATCGGTCCGCGAGCCGGGCGCTTTGCCAGCGGGGCGTTTCTGGCACGGCTGCAGGCGTTGCCGTCATTTAAAAAGGTCGAATTCTATCTGGCTGACGGCCAGGCGGTCAGTGAGACCAAAGATGTGTTCAGCCAGCCCGGTACGGTGTATCTGGTCAGTAACGATAAACATCAGTTGTGGCGTGACTATCGGGTCATTCGTGAACTGGAGGCTGAAGGGATTTACTATCAATAGCCTGTCAGCAGTTAAAAGAGGGTCAGTCAGCTCAGGTGATCGAGAGTGAAGTGCGATACCCAGGCCGATTATGCAGTAAAAATTTGGCCTGACGCACAAATCTCCATTTTTCTCTTGTTAGGATTATTCCTGGATCATATTATCGCTCCTGCCCCTCGCAGAGCTAACACCAGTGAGTGCCGGAGATAAGCGCCGGAAGGGGTAAAAAATTAACGGCAAAAGGCCCATCGCCAACGCGGTGGGCCTTTTGTTTTCTGCACCTGCCAGCACCAGCACCAGCACCAGCATCCTCAGTGCATCAACGATTCCAGCTGTTGATAGAGCTGCGCGAAGCGCGCGCGCTGCGGCTGATACGCCTGGTGGCGTGCGGCATCGGGCCGGTGGCGCTGCAGCAGCGGCAGCGCGGGCAGCAGATCCGCCAGCGGCACATCCGGATTCAGCGCCATCCGCGCCAGCTGTGCGGCACCCAGCGCCGGGCCGACCTCGCCTCCCTCTACGTAGTCCAGCGTCTGTCCGCTGACGTCCGCCAGCATCTGCCGCCACAGTTCGCTGCGCGCGCCGCCGCCGATCAGCCGGATGCTCTCCGGCCGTACGCCGCAGGCGTGAACGGCGTCCATGCCCTCCGCCAGCGCAAAGCTCACCCCTTCCAGCACCGCCCGCGCCAGCTCCGGCCGCCCGTGCTGATGGGTCAGGCCAAAGAACACCCCGCTGGCCGCCGGATTGTTATGCGGCGTGCGCTCGCCGGAGAGGTAGGGCAGAAACAGCGGCAGCGGCCGATCGTCGCTGGCGCGTTCGGCCTCCGCCAGCAGCGCTGCCACGTCGGCACAGCCGGTGAGCCGCGCCGCCCAGTCAAGGCAGGAGGCGGCGCTGAGCATCACCGACATCAGGTGCCAGCGGCCGGGCAGCGCGTGGCAGAAGCTGTGCACCGCCCGCTGCGGGTTGCTGGCAAAGCCGTCGCTGACCACAAAGTAAACCCCGGAGGTGCCGAGCGACAGCATCGCCTGGCCCGGTTCCGTCAGGCCAACGCCGATCGCCCCGGCGGCGTTGTCGCCGCCGCCGGCCACCAGCGGCACCTCGCCGATCCCCCAGCGCGCGGCCAGCGCCGCGCTGAGCCGGCCGGTGAAGGCGTTACCCTCAACCAGCCGCGGCATCTGTGCCCGCGTCAGGCCGCAGGCGGCCAGCAGCGGTTCGCTCCAGTCGCGCTGCGCCACGTTCAGCCACAGGGTGCCGGCGGCATCCGACATATCGCTGGCGAACTCGCCGGTCATCCGCCAGCGCAGCCAGTCTTTCGGCAGCAGCACTCTGGCAATGCGGGCAAAGTGCTGCGGTTCGTGTTCTTTAAGCCACAGCAGTTTTGGTGCGGTAAAACCCGGCATCATCAGGTTGCCGGTAATGGCGCGGGCATCCGGCACCGCCTCTTCCAGCGCCGCACACTGGGCGGCGCTGCGCCCGTCATTCCACAGGATCGCCGGGCGAATTGTCCCGCCGTCGGCGTCCAGCAGGGTGGCACCGTGCATCTGGCCGCTCAGACCGATGGCCCGTACGCCGCTAAGGTCATGCTGCTGCGCCAGCCCGCACATCGCCTGGTCGGTGGCCCGCCACCAGCTCTCCGGATCCTGTTCGCTCCACAGCGGCCGCGGGCGTGAGACGTCGAGCGGCGCGCTGTGGCTGGCCAGCAGCCCGCCGTCAGCGTTGAGCAGCACCACCTTCACGCCGGAGGTGCCGAGATCGATGCCTATTACCATGTGCCCATCTCCAGTCAGGTTAACGATCGAACAGATAGCCGTTCACCAGATTTTCCAGCAGCTCCTGGCGGCCGCTCTGGTGCTGCGGCAGGAAGTTGTGCTGGCTGGCGTGCTGCGCCAGGCCGTCGAGGGTGAACTCGCCCTTAAGGATCTGCTGGCCCATCTCGCCGTTCCAGCCGCTGTAGCGGCGCGCCACGCGCTGGTCGAGTTCGCCGCTTTCAATCATCTTCGCCGCCACCTTCAGCGCCAGCGCCATGGTGTCCATCGCGCCGATATGGCCGTAGAACAGATCGTATTTATCGGTGCTCTGGCGGCGCACCTTGGCGTCAAAGTTCAGGCCGCCGGTGGTGAAGCCGCCCGCCTTGAGGATCTCATACATCACCAGCGCGTTCTCTTCCACGCTGTTCGGGAACTGGTCGGTATCCCAGCCCAGCTGCGGATCGCCGCGGTTGGCGTCCACCGAGCCGAAAATGCCGAGGGCGATGGCGGTGGCGATCTCATGGTGGAACGAGTGGCCGGCGAGGGTGGCGTGGTTGGCCTCAACGTTGACCTTGATCTCTTTTTCCAGCCCGAACTGTTTCAGGAAGCCGTACACCGAGGCAACGTCATAGTCGTACTGGTGCTTGGTGGGTTCCTGCGGTTTGGGTTCGATCAGCAGCAGCCCCTGGAAACCGATTTTGTGTTTATGCTCGACCACCATCTGCATAAAGCGGCCGATCTGCTCGCGCTCCTGGCGCAGGTCGGTGTTCAGCAGGGTTTCATAGCCCTCGCGGCCGCCCCACAGCACGTAGTTTTCCCCGCCCAGTTTGTGGGTGGCGTGCATCGCGCTGGTCACCTGGCTGGCGGCCCAGGCAAACACCTCCGGGTCCGGGTTGGTGGCCGCACCGGCACCGTATCGCGGGTGGGTAAAGCAGTTGGCGGTGCCCCACAGCAGCTTCACGCCGCTCTGTTCCTGTTTCTCCAGCAGCACGTCGGTGATCTCCGCCGCGTTGGAGAGGTAGGTGCGCAGCGAGTCACCCTCCGGTGCCACGTCGATGTCGTGGAAGCAGTAGTAGGGCACGTTGAGCTTGTGGAAAAACTCAAAGGCGACGTCGGCTTTCTGCCGCGCCAGCGCCATGCCGTCGCCGTTGCTCAGCCACGGGCGGTCGAACGCGCTGACGCCGAACATATCGGTGCCGCCCCAGCAGAAGGTGTGCCAGTAGCAGGCGGCGAAGCGCAGGTGCTGCGCCATGGTTTTGCCCAGCACCCGCTGGTCAGGATTGTAGTGGCGGAAGGCCAGCGGATTGGTGCTTTGTGGGCCTTCATACTGAATACGGCCGATCTGGTCGAAATAATCCTGCATCTGAAACTCCTTAGTGCGGAAGTAGGGTGAGCGAGAAGATGCGGTGATTGTTACCGGTGACGGCGGGGCGCTCAATTATGTTATTTCACTCTGAGATTAAGATAATTGCTAACTGTGAGTTGCCTCCCGAATGGCAAAAAACATAACGGCAGGAGGAAAATCTGTAATTGCCGCCCCGCCAAAACCCGGTCAACAATTCAGCAGCCCGTCACCCTGTACCCTGATAACAACAACCGCAACTGAAAGGGATCAACGATGAAAATGAAAATCACCCTGCTTGCCGCCTGCGCTGCGCTGGCATTGTTCAGCCAGGCCGCCACGGCGAAAGAGGTAAAAATCGGTATGGCGATCGATGACCTGCGGCTGGAGCGCTGGCAGAAAGATCGCGATATCTTTGTCAGCAAGGCCGAAGCGCTGGGGGCGAAAGTGTTTGTGCAGTCGGCCAACGGCAATGAAGAAACGCAGATGGCGCAGATTGAAAATATGATCAACCGCGGCGTCGACGTGCTGGTGATTATTCCCTATAACGGCCAGGTGCTGAGTAACGTGATAAAAGAGGCCCACCGCGAAGGCATTAAGGTGCTGGCCTACGATCGGCTGATTAATAACGCCGATATTGATTACTATATTTCGTTTGATAATGAGAAGGTCGGTGAACTGCAGGCGCAAAGCCTGGTCAGCCGCGTGCCTTCCGGTAATTATTTTCTGATGGGCGGATCGCCGGTGGATAATAACGCCCGCCTGTTCCGCGCCGGGCAGATGAAGGTGCTGCAGCCGCTGATCGACAGCGGAAAAATCAAGGTGGTGGGCGATCAGTGGGTCGACGCCTGGCTGCCGGAGAATGCGCTGAAGATTATGGAAAATGCCCTGACCGCCAACGGTAATAAGATTGATGCGGTGGTGGCCTCCAATGACGCTACCGCCGGCGGCGCCATTCAGGCGCTCAGCGCCCAGGGGCTGGCGGGTAAGGTGGCGATCTCCGGTCAGGACGCCGACCTGGCGGCGATGAAACGGCTGGAGAACGGCACCCAGACCATGACCGTCTACAAGCCGATTACTAAACTGGCCGCCGAGGCGGCGCGCATTGCCGTCGAGCTGGGCGAAGGCAAGACGCCCGCCGGTAACGCCACGCTGAACAACGGCCTGAAAGAGGTCCCTGCCTGGCTGCTGACGCCGGTTTCGGTGGATAAATCCAATATCGACAGCACCGTGGTGGCCGACGGCTTCCATAAGAAAAGCAGCCTGTAAGCGGAACGCCGCCGCGCCAGCTGGTGCGGCGGCTCAGCAAGTGAGGTGACACCGTGGCAAGACTGCTGGAAATGAACCATATCACCAAGCGTTTTGGCAGCGTTAAGGCGCTGGATGACGTCAGCCTGCAGCTGGACGCCGGGGAAGTGCTGTCGCTGTGCGGCGAAAACGGCTCCGGCAAGTCGACGCTGATGAAGGTGCTGTGCGGGCTCTATCCATATGGCGAGTACGAGGGGGAGGTCCGCTTTGCCGGCGAGGAGCTGCGTGCGGCAACGCTGCGCGACAGCGAACGGCGCGGCATTGTGATTATCCACCAGGAGCTGGCGCTGGTGCGGCAGCTGACGGTGCTGGAGAACATCTTTCTCGGCGCGGAGATTGCCCGCTTCGGCGTGGTCGATGATGAAACCATGACCCTGCGCTGCCGCCAGCTGCTGGCGCGCGTGCGGCTGGACGTCGACCCGGCCACCCGGGTCAGCGAACTGTCGCCCGGCCAGCAGCAGCTGGTGGAGATCGCCCGCGCGCTGAACAAGCAGGTGCGCATTCTGGTGCTCGATGAGCCGACCTCGTCGCTGACCGCGCCGGAGACGGCGGTGCTGCTGGAGATTATCAACAACCTGCGCGAGCACGGCATCGCCTGCATCTATATCTCACACAAGCTCAGCGAGGTGAAAGCTATCTCCGACACCATCTGCGTGATCCGCGACGGTAAGCCGATCGGCAGCCGTCCGGCGGCGGCGATGAGCGAGGATGACATTATCACCATGATGGTCGGGCGCGAGATGAGCGCCATCTACCCGAGCGAACGGCATACGCCGGGAGAGGAGATCCTGCGGGTGGAAAACCTGACCGCCTGGCACCCGCTCAACCGCAATGTTCGCCGGGTGGATAACGTCTCGTTCAGCCTCAGGCGCGGCGAGATCCTCGGCATCGCCGGGCTGGTTGGCGCGGGGCGCAGCGAGACGGTGCGCTGTCTGTATGGTGACTGGCCGGGGCGCTGGCAGGGGCGCATTCTGCTGGACGGCCAGCCGGTGACCATTAACAGCTGCGCGCAGGCGATTGCGCTGGGCATCGCCATGGTGCCGGAAGACCGTAAAAAAGACGGCATCGTGCCGCTGATGGCGGTGGGAAAAAACATCAGCCTGGCGGCGCTGGATCAGTTCAGCGGCCCGCTGACGGTGCTGGACGAGGCCGCCGAGCAGGAGGCGATTCAGCAGGGGCTGGCGCGGCTGCGGGTGAAAACCGCCTCCGCCGATCTGGCGATCGGCCGGCTGAGCGGCGGTAACCAGCAGAAGGCGATTATCGCCCGCTGCCTGCAGCTTAACCCGCGCATTCTGATCCTCGACGAACCAACGCGCGGCATCGATATCGGTGCCCGCGTTGAGATCTACCGGCTGATCGCCGAACTGGTGCGCCAGGGGATTGCCATCATCGTTATCTCCTCGGAGCTGCCGGAGGTGCTGGGGCTCAGCGATCGGGTGCTGGTGATGCACGAAGGGCAGATCAAAGCCGACTTACTCAACCACAATCTGAGCCAGGAGCAGGTGATGGATGCCGCCCTGAGGAGTCCACATCATGCTTAAAACCGATTCTGCCGCCGCACCGGCGGCCGGGCAGCCCGCAGCAATGGGCAAAGGGCGCACGATCAATATGCAGATGCTGGTGATGCTGGCGGCGATCCTGCTGATCGGCCTGTTTTTCAGCTGGATGACCGACGGCGCGTGGCTGAGCGCGCGCAATATCTCCAACCTGCTGCGCCAGACGGCGATCACCGGCATCCTGGCTGTGGGGATGGTGTTCGTCATTATCTCGGCGGAGATCGACCTGTCGGTCGGCTCAATGATGGGGCTGCTGGGCGGCGCGGCGGCAATTTTTGACGTCTGGCTCGGCTGGCCGCTGCCGCTGACCATTGTGGTCACGCTGCTGATGGGCCTGCTGCTCGGCGCGTGGAACGGCTGGTGGGTGGCCTACCGCCGGGTGCCGTCGTTTATCGTCACCCTCGCCGGGATGCTGGCGTTTCGCGGCATCCTGGTGGGGATCACCGACGGCAGCACGGTGGCGCCGACCACG
>NZ_JRZZ01000036.1:13947-43674 GCF_002865965.1 Erwinia sp. B116 | reverse complement strand
CGGGCGGCAGCGCCGCGCTGGCTAACGCCTTCGAGGGCCACGCGCGGGCGCGCGCCTTCAGCCTGCTCGGCACCAGCTTCGGCGTCGGGCTGGCCGCCGGGCCGGTGATCGCCGGGGTGTTGCTGGCGTTCAGCGGGTGGCACAGCGTGTTCCTGTGCTGCGCGCTGTTTGGCCTGCTGGCACTGCTGACCGGCCAGCGGTACCTGCCCGAATCACGTAACGATGACCCGCGTCCGCTCGACTGGCCGGGGATGATCGGCTTCAGCCTGGCGCTGACGCTGTTCACCTGGGCACTGCTGCAACTGGCCGCCAGCGGCAGCAGTACCCTGACCAGCCTGCTGCTGGCAGGCAGCCTGCTGACCTTTGTACTGTTTGTGGTTATCGAACTGCGCAGCGCCCAGCCGATGCTCGACCTGAGCCTGTTCCGCTACGGTCGCTTTATCGGCGTGCAGCTGCTGCCGGTGGCCACCTGCTACTGCTTTGTGGTGCTGCTGGTGCTGTTGCCGCTGCGTTTTATGGGTTTCTACGGCTTTGATGCCTTCACCACCGGCCTGCTGATGCTGGCGATTTCGCTGCCGATGCTGGTGGTGCCGGGGCTGGCGGTCAGCCTGACCCGCCGCTACTCCCCCGGAGCGGTGAGCTGTGCGGGACTGCTGCTGGCCGCCGCCGGCATTGTGCTGCTCAGCCAGGTGACGCCACAGAGTTCCCTGTTTCTGACCCTGCTGGCGATGGTGCTGATCGGCAGCGGCAGCGGCCTGCCGTGGGGGCTGATGGATAATCTGTCGGTCAGCGTGGTGCCGCCGCAACGGGCGGGGATGGCCACCGGTATTTTTAGTACGGTGCGCGTGGCCGGTGAAGGCGTGGCGCTGGCGACGGTGAGCAGCCTGTTTAGCCTGCTGGTGGCACGCGGAATGAATGCACACCCACAGCTGTCCGGCACGCCACCCGATCTGAACAGTGCAACCCTGTTGAAGCCGACGTTACTGCCGGTAATGGAAACGGCCTTCAGCCAGCTGCTGATCCTGCTGGCCATCGTCACGCTGCTGTGCGCGCTGGTTATCGGCCTGTGCCTGATACCACGCCGCATCAGAGGCTGACAGCCCACCGCGTAACTTTTTTTGCAGGCTGAGAGTGCTTCCTCTTTTGGCGGATATTCATTAATGATACTTTGCTGTCATTATTATCTTAGGAATAATCCGAATATGGCGCTCGACGTCTATACGTTGTTCGTTTGTGAACTCAGCGTGCTGATGTTTTTAATCATCGTACTGCTGTTCGCATGGCGCGGCGCCCAGTACAACCCGGTGCTGGGGATCAACTGCCTGTCACTTACCGCCACGCTGTTAGCGATCGTTTTTAGCAGCCTGCGTAGCCAGGGTTACGTGTTTTTGCCGCTGGTGGTGGGCAATCTGCTGATGCTGTTCGCCTACGGCATTTTACTCTGCGCGTTCCGCTATTTTCGCGGCGCGCGCGCCGGGAAGCTGTGGATGGCAGGCATGGCGGTGTGGGCCTTACTCTGCCCGATACCGGCCTTCTATCAGTCGATGCCCCTTCGGGTACTGGTAATCTGCGTATTGTGTATTCTCTACACGGCCGCGATGATGCGCGAACTGTGGCGCGCGCGCAGCCTGCTGCCGGTCACCTTCTGGCCGGCGCAGCTGCTGCTGTGGATCCATCTGCTGTTCCACGTCGCCCGCATACTGCTGGATGGCGGTATTCCCAGCCCGTTACACGGTGCGATCGGCGGATCTGTGTTCTCGGTTTACGTGATTCTGGAGTCAATTCTGATGGTGATCGGCATGAGCGTAACGCTGATGGCGATGGTTAACGAACGCACGCTGCTCAGGCATAAGCAGGCTGCCCTGCTCGATCCGCTGACCGGCGTCTGGAACCGGCGGGCGCTGTTTGAAAAGGGCGAAATCACCCCGGCGGGCTGTGTCACCCCGCTGAGCGTGATGCTGCTGGATCTCGACCATTTTAAAAGCATCAATGACCGGTTCGGCCATAATCAGGGGGACAAAGTATTAATTGATTTCTGCTGCCAGGTGAAATCGGTGCTGCCGCCCGGCGGCTTTTTTGCCCGCCTTGGGGGCGAGGAATTTGCCACCGTATTAACGCTGGGTGAACGGGAAACGATGACCTTCGCGGAGAGTATACGCGCGACGGTTGAGCACTCTACCCCCGGCGGCGTTAGTTATACGGTAAGTATCGGCGTGGCCAGCTGTCAGCCGGGGCACGACCATCTTGACGCGTTGCTCAGCGCCGCCGACGAGGCCCTGTACCAGGCTAAAACCGACGGCAGAAACCGTGTGAAGGCTTTTACACCGGCATTAGGGGCTGAGATGAGTATCGCATCGTCAGCGACAGGTTAGGCCGAAGCAGCGAACGGCAGATTAAAACCCCTGCGGAGCGACGAAATAAGCCGCCGTGTGCGGTCACAGGCAAAGCTGACACAGACTTTGCGCCACAATAGCAACGCCTGCAGCGAACGGAGTCGCCGAAGGCGGAGACGTTATCAGGGTGGCAATGATGCTCAGTTGCCACCAGCCCGGCACTCAGTGCGGGCGATGATGTGAAGCGCGGTCCCCGTGGCGGCAGCGCTTGTCACCGCAGTGACGCACCCAGTAATAGCGGTCGGTGATCTTTTCGCGACCGCTGACGCGGGCGCCCACCAGCCACAGCAGCGCACCCAGGAAGATGCTGAATATGGCCCCCTGCACCAGAAACTCATCAGAAGAGAACTGCGGCATCTGATTGACCACCGCGTAGGCCACGCCGGCGACCATCATCAGTAGCCCCAGGCCCATCAGACCATTACCTGCTATATGCGTATGTTTGCGTTTCATTAACCACCTCCAGTCCATCGTCGGGGCAAGATCCATTGCCGGATAATGCAAGTGTAGGAAATTGATCGTGCGGGTGGTGCTGCTTTGATCACACTTTTGGTACATTCTTTGACACAACTTTACGTCTAACCCGCTGAATTTGTATCAAAATTGAATAATCACCTGACTGAATTATTGTGAGCCAGCGCACAGAACGCCCCGCCCTTTGAGTTATCCGCCGCGCTTCAGTAAACTAGCCGCCTCGAACCGACCCTTCAGGGAATACACCACGTGAGTAGCATTAAACTGATTGTTGGCCTTGCCAACCCGGGCGCAGAGTACGCCGCCACGCGCCATAACGCAGGGGCGTGGTACGTCGATTTACTGGCTGAACGGCACAATCAGTCGTTAAAGGAAGAGAGCAAGTTCTGGGGTTATACCGCGCGCCTGAACCTCGGCGGTGAGGATGTACGCCTGCTGGTGCCGACCACCTTTATGAATCTGAGCGGCAAGGCGGTGGCGGCGATGGCGACCTTTTACCGCATTGCCCCGGAAGAGATTCTGGTGGCACACGACGAGCTGGATCTGCCGCCCGGGGTGGCAAAGTTCAAACAGGGTGGCGGCCACGGCGGCCATAACGGCCTGAAAGACATCATTAGTCGGCTGGGTAACAACGTCAATTTCCACCGCCTGCGCATCGGCATCGGCCACCCGGGCGATCGTAACAAGGTGGTCGGCTTCGTGCTGGGTAAACCGCAGGCGGCAGAGCAGACGCTGATTGATAATGCGGTGGATGAAGCGGCGCGCTGCACCGAGGTGTGGCTGAAAGAGGATCGCCTGAAGGCGATGAACCGCCTGCACAGCTACAAAGCGGGCTGAGTTGAACGGGCGGCGGCAAACGACGCGGCCCGCAGCGTTATCCGGCGGAACCGCCCTGCTCCAGCGCGCTGAGCGCCACAGATGGCGCAAAATAGCCCTGCACGCCCCACACCTTACTGCGCGCCAGAATGGCGATCTGCGCCTGAGCGCTGACGCCTTCCACGATCACCCGGTTGGTATACTGACGAATATGGCTAATCAGCACCGAAAAAAACGGCTTGCTGACGTTATTCAGATAGAACTGGCGATCGAGCTTAACCGCCTCAAACAGGCTCGACTGCAGCGCATGCAGGTTAGCATCCCCGGCGCCCAGATCGTCCAGCCACAAAATATTCAGCTGTTCATGCAGCGCGCGCAGCAGCGGATTATCCATGCCGTCATGCAGGTTGGGAAAATCCTCCGACAGCTTGAGCCGGATAAACGGCAGGTGCGTCAGGATCTGCTGCACAAACGGCGACTCGATAATCGCGCGTGCCAGTTGAAAATCGATCGCCACGCTGCACAGCAGCCCGCGTTGACGGAAATAGCCGGCGTACTCTTCAACGATCAGCAGTTGATTGAGCAGGCGATCTTCCGCACTGACCGGCCGCAGCAGCGTCTTTGAGGCCGTATCATGAACCTGCGGCCGGTAGCTGAGGTCGATGGCCACCAGCTCGCCGGTAAGTGACTGAACAGGAATACAAACAAAGTCATTTTTCATGCCATTGAGCCAGTTAACAGGCATCCTGCCCTGAATATATGCGCTGAGCAGATTGATTATAGGAGAAAATTCTTTAATCGCCGCCCCGATAAACGGGATAACCCTATTATCGGCAGCGGCGAGTTCAGCTTTATGGTTCAGGCATCATTGCTGGCGACTTTATAGTCGGGATCGTCCAGCTCGTGGCTGCAGAACGGGCCGGCCTGCTTAAGCAGGCTGATGCAGTCTTCGCTCAGATGCCGCAGGCGCAGCGTTTTACCGGCCTGCAGATAGCGCGCCGTCAGCTTATCGACAGCCTCCACGCCGCTGGAGTCCATCACCCGGGTACGGGCAAAGTCGATCACCACCGTCTGCGGATCGTTTTCGGGCTCAAACAGCTCCTGGAAGCTCGCGACCGAGCCAAAGAACAGCGGGCCGTCCAGCCGGTAGGTCTTCTGGTCGTTCTCCTGCTGCTGCGAAACGATGGTAATGCGCGCATGCTGCCAGGCGAACACCAGCGCCGAGATAATGACGCCGCAGATCACCGCCATCGCCAGGTCGGTAAAAATGGTGATCAACGTTACCGTCAGCATCACCACCGTGTCCGCCTTCGGCATGCGCTTAATTCGCTTCAGCGTGCTCCATTCAAAGGTGTTGATGCACACCACAAACATAATCCCGGCCAGCGCCGCCACCGGCAACAGCGCGATCCAGGGCGACAGGCTGATCACAAACAGGATCAGCAGCACCGCGCCGACCAGGTTGGAAATGCGTCCGCGCCCGCCGGAGGTGAAGTTGATAATTGACTGACCGATCATCGCACAGCCGGCAAAGCTGCCGAAGAAGCCGCAAATGGTGTTGCCGATGCCCTGCGCCACGCACTCCTGGTTGCCCGCTCCTTTTTTACTGCCCATCTCGTCCAGCACCGCCAGCGTCAGCAGCGACTCGATCAGGCCAACCAGCGCGATCACCACCGCATAGGGCAGCACGATGGTCAGCGTTTCCCAGTTGAGCGGCACGGTGGGCAGGTGGAACGACGGCAGCGTGCCGGAAATATCCGCCAGGTCGCCAACGCGCTTGGTGTCCAGCCCGAAGCCAATGGCGATGGCGCTGATGACGATTAGCGCCGCCAGCGAGCCGGGGATTGCTTTGGTGATTTTCGGAAACAGCCAGACGATCAGCATCGCCAGCGCTACCAGCGCGTACATCACCGGGCCCTGCCCTTTAATCATCGGCAACTGGGCCAGCATAATCACGATTGCCAGGCCGTTGACAAAGCCGTATATCGCCGGCTGCGGCACCAGGCGGATAAACTTGCCCAGCCGCAGCACGCCGATCGCCAGCTGGATCAGCCCGGCCAGAATAGTCGCCAGCAGCACGTACTCGTAACCGTGCTGGACGATCAGGCTAATCAGCACCACGATAATCGAACCGGCCGCGCCGGAAATCATCCCCGGCTTACCGCCAAAGAAGGCGGTGACCAGGCCGAGGATAAAGGCGGTATGCAGGCCGATGGTTGGCGACAGGCCGGCCAGCAGAGAGAAAGCGGTGGCTTCGGGGATCAGCGCCACTGATACCACGGCTCCCGCCAGTACGTCATTTTTGACGCTTTTAGCGCTGAAGTTGTTCAGGTTAAACATGTTTTTCCACTATTTTTTTCATATGCAGGCGTACACCCCGTCGTGCGGGGCGTGAGTGTTGTCGCAGGGACAACGGCAGGCAACGTGGCGTTGCGCAGACAGGGTCGCGGTTTCAGGGTGGCGTGGGCAGCGAGCGAGGCATCTGCGCAGTTCTCCGGCATTCGTCAATTTTCGTCAGTATGAAAAAATGTGAGCGCTTTCACAAGTGAAAGCTGACTCGCCGCCGAGAAATCTGCGCCATCGCCACGATAATTACGTGTATAATGCGCGGTAACTTTTTCGGACATTCGTCGCTGACGACGTTGGGGTGCATTAACCGCCCCGATTTTTAGCTTATTAAGGTGATTCAAACATGGGATTCAAATGCGGTATCGTGGGCCTGCCAAACGTTGGTAAATCCACCCTGTTCAATGCGTTAACCAAAGCGGGTATCGAAGCTGCTAACTTCCCGTTCTGTACCATTGAGCCGAATACCGGCGTGGTGCCAATGCCTGATTCACGTCTGGACCAGCTGGCGGAGATCGTTAAGCCACAGCGCATCCTGCCGACCACCATGGAGTTCGTCGACATCGCTGGCCTGGTAAAAGGGGCGTCGAAAGGTGAAGGCCTCGGCAACCAGTTCCTGACCAACATCCGCGAAACCGAAGCCATCGGCCACGTGGTGCGCTGCTTCGAGAACGACAACATTATCCACGTGAACAACAAAGTGGACCCGGCCGACGATATCGAGACCATCAATACCGAGCTGGCGCTGTCCGACCTCGACACCTGTGAACGTGCCCTGCAGCGCGTGCAGAAAAAAGCCAAAGGCGGCGATAAAGACGCCAAAGCCGAACAGGCCGCGCTGGAGAAGTGCCTGCCGCACCTGGAGAAAGCCGGCATGCTGCGCGCGCTGGACCTGAGCGAAGATGACAAAGCGGCGATCCGCTACCTGAGCTTCCTGACCCTGAAGCCAACCATGTATATCGCCAACGTGAACGAAGACGGTTTTGAAAACAACCCGTACCTCGATATCGTGCGCGCTATTGCTGCAGAAGAAGGCTCCGTAGTGGTACCGGTGTGTGCCGCCGTCGAGTCTGATATCGCCGAGCTGGAAGACGGCGACCGCGAAGAGTTTATGGCCGAGCTGGGCATTGAAGAGCCGGGCCTGAACCGCGTGATCCGCGCCGGCTACGCCCTGCTGAACCTGCAGACCTACTTCACCGCCGGCGTTAAAGAAGTGCGTGCCTGGACCATCCCGGTCGGTGCCACCGCGCCACAGGCCGCGGGTAAAATCCACACCGACTTCGAGAAAGGCTTTATCCGTGCCCAGACCATCGGCTTTGACGACTATATCGCCTGCAAGGGCGAGCAGGGTGCCAAAGAAGCCGGCAAGATGCGTTCAGAAGGTAAAGACTACGTCGTGAAAGATGGCGACGTGATGAACTTCCTGTTTAACGTGTAATCCGTTTAACGATTTCAGAACGTTTCGTACAGGACGATTGAATTGTTGAAAGTAAAGCCGCATCCGGATGCGGCTTTACTGTTTTATGACCTGAAAAGCTGATTCCTCAAGTCACTGACTGTAATTAGCGGGGGACTTTATGCCGGGCTTTCGCAAAGCGAGCGTTAATGCTTCCAGCGTTTTCCTCAATAAACAACGTGCGGGCAAATGCGCTGACCGGTTTTACGGAACGGTAACACTCAAGCACCCTGGTGGTAAAATCAGTTTTACGGCGAAACCCTAAAGTCTTAATAAACTCAAGCATGATTCCTCCCGTTGATATCGCTTTTAATATTTATCCGCCAGATATCGCTAATTTTTGCCTTCTGCAATTATCATGAAAATGCGCCTTTTCTCCAGTTCCAGAAATCTTTGATTGCACGTTAGGGTGTTCTGACGAGGAGATCCCTTCAGAACGGGCTCAATCCTCTGCACGGCGTTATCCGTAAGAATGCTCAGGCAATTATCGCGGTTTAACGTCCTCGTCTCTCAGTCCGCTATATACCGCCTCACGCAAATCCGTCACAAACTGACCGTCCATGCCCTCATACAGCGTATTGGTCAGCGCCACCACGCTTAGCCCCTGCGTACGGTCGACAAACCATGAATGGCCGTATACGCCGCCCCAGCGCCAGGCGCCGCTGGAGAGCGGCATCCCGGTCAGCCCGGCATTACGTACGACGGCAAAACCCAGGCCAAAGCCAAAACCCGGCATCTCCGGCAGCTCACGGCCGCAGGTGTGATCCCGTTCCATCTCAGTCACCAGCGCCTCCGGCAACAGCTCGCCGCGGCCTGCGCGCAGCGCTTCCAGCAGCCGCAATACATCGCCGGCGGTACCGGCCATGCCCGCACCGCCGGAAGGATACGCACTGGCATTAAAGATGCGCGCCGGGCTGAAATGCACGCCTTCCGTAACCTCGTCAAAAGGCACGCGTTCGCCTTCCGCCAGCCGGTGCGGCTGCGGCGTGTCATTCACGTAGGGCACGGCAACGCGCAGCGGATCGCGGGCGATAAAGGCGCTATCGCTCATGCCCAGCGGGCCGGTCACCAGCTGTTCGACCGCCTGCGGCAGCGGCACGCCCTGCACGGCGGCGATCAGCGCGCCCAGCACATCGGTGGCCAGTGAATAGTTCCAGCTGGTGCCCGGGTGATAAAGTAGCGGTACGCTGGCGATACGCCGCAGGTTCTCAGCAAGGCTAACGTCAGACGCATCCAGCCCGTCAGAGACGCCGGCCCGCGCATAATCCTGCCCGCCTGCCGCCTCGGAAAAGCCATAGTTCAGGCCAGCGGTATGGCTGAGCAGCTGGCGGGCGGTAATCGTCGCCGGATGCCCGTCCGCCAGAGTGGGCCGGAACTCCGGCAGCCAGCGTTCGACGGGGGCATCAAGCTCAAGTTTGCCCTGCGCCACCAGCACCAGCGCTGCGGCAGAAACGATCGGTTTGGTGACAGAGGCCAGGCGGAACACCGTATCCAGCGCCATCGGCCTGCCGTTTTCACGGTCGGCCAGCCCGAAAGCCTGCTGGTAAATCAGCTTGCCGTGACGCGCCACCAGCACCACCGCGCCAACCAGCCGCTGGTCGGCCTGCGCCTGCTGGATCACCGCACTGACCGTACTGGTCAGTGAAGCCGGTGTGCTACCCTGCGGCAGCGGCTGAACAAAATGGGTCATGATTGATTACCTCTTAAATCAGTCGTGCCATGACAGTAGAAAGTTCAGCACAGAAGAACAACCGGCCAGACGTTCCATTTTGTGCGGTGATCCCGGCAGTGATGACACCTTCCGCCCGGAGGGACGCATTATTTCTCGGGATAACCCTGTAACAGCTTCACGGTACTGACCTGATCGGCATCACGGCAATATTGTTGAATCCACCTGCGCAGAAGGAGGCTGAATTTAGCAGAGTACGGTACATCACCGCCTGCCAGCTGTTCTTGTTATTGTCACAGGCTGATTCCCAGCGATCTTTAAGATACTTTTCCACTCCTCGTTGCCCTTTACGCTTAAACAGCCGTTGCAGGGTTAATTTTTCCCGTGACATCGCCGATGCAGCATGCGTTGCATAGAGATTATCAATACCCAGTGTTCTGAGGTGATAACGCATTCTCTGGCGTAATGCGAAACGTTGAGGCACGTTATCATTAACATAAAAAACCAGCGCCGGAGAAGCTCCACCTTTCAGGCTGGCGGAAAGCCAGACAATATCATGCAGTCTGTCGAAAAAAGGATGGAAGGTTTGATTTTCTTTATCACTGTTTACCGTATCCAGTTTAGCTTTATTACACTCAATACAAGCCGGGTAGAGATTCACCCGCGAAATGGCATACTGAGGATAATGTGCTTTTGGCAGATAGTGATCGAGTGTTCCCACCAGTCGCTGGCTGCACAACGGGCAGAGATCACCGATGGCCGAATCCCGGATACGTGTATAGATAACATTACCGCTTTTACTTTTGTACAGACGGTTTTTATACAGCTTTTCCATTTCATCTTTGGTCATCGTCTGGGTAAAGGCTTTTTTTAATACCGGCAATGTGTTCAGTGATGCCGTCTTTCCCTTAATGCGGTAAATTGTGTCAAAGAACGTCACACTATCGCAAAAGTCTTCTTTTCTCAGCAGTAACTTGAACTTATCACCCTCCTTGATACAGGAAAAAATATCAAAAGGATTATCCTCAGGCAGCGGTAATTCGTACATTACAGGCCCCCGTTTAGTCATCGCTCAGTGCAATAAGAATGGCGACAGCTTCACTGCCCAGTTCCCCACCCGTCCGATCCATAACTCTATCGAAGCTGCGATACCTGGCGACCAGCCGATTAATCACCTTGACGTAACCGGTACGATCTAATTCCAGATGAAAAGCCGAATGAGTCAGCACCGAGACATTCTCACCAAAGGTTTCGTTATCAGGTCGCCGGGCGCGAATCGCATCACCTGTGCGTCTGAGTACCGTTACACAACGTCGTGGCGTTTCCTGCAGCACTACCGGCGAGTGGGTCGCCACGATGGCCACACCATTGCAGGATTTCAGCAGGGCAGAAATCAGACGCATTAGCGCCGATAACAGCGGCGGGTGCAGGTGGGTCTCAGGTTCGTCAATCAACAGCAGGGTTTTCTCTTCAATCACTTCCACCAGTTTAAACACACTGAGTATCACAATTTTATGCCCTGAACTCAGACGTTCAAATACCTCAGCGGCGGCCTGCAAATCTTCAGCGGCATCCAGCAGATGATCAAAGGGTAATTCTGCAAGTAATGGGTCATAACACAGATGTTCCAGGCAATCTTTGAGCAGGCTCTTTTTAGGTTCGTAGCGACAGGCTTTCAGGCTGTCACTGAACTCGTTGAAAAAATCCTGCTCTGTTTTACCGATGGTTACCGGCTTGTCCTCAAGATACATCACCTTTTTTGAACCGATATAGCTGTAGGTGACGTCATTATTTTTATCCAGCGTTATAATCGGTTTTGTTTCGAATTTCTCAAATGAACCAAAGGACATGGCTACTACGTTGGCAAAGGTTCCGCCGGAATGGTTGATCACTTGCCTGCTGCTGTCCCGCTGACGTCCGGTAACAAGATCAGAGATATCACGCAAAATAGTCGATTTGCCGACACCATTACTGCCGATAATCGCATGGATATTGCTGGGCAGAACCGAGTTTTGGTCAACAGAAAATTCGATGCTGATTTTTTCATTTTCGTGATTAACGTAAGAGAAAATGAATTCTGACAGTTGCCGTGCCCCTGCAAGTATGCGGCTAAAGTGGCCCTCAATGGTCGCAGTGGAAACATAACGTTGAAGCGAATCGGTCATCGCCTCACTGTTTTTATTTCTGAAATAGAGCTGCGGATTAAAGACGATATCATTCAGGCTGGTCAGAATACTTTCTCTCAGCTCAGGGCTGAGAGACATGATTTTCTCATAATATTCAGCATGCTGCCCTAACGAATAACAAAACCCCGGTAAGCGGTTGCTTTTCGTATCCAGCAGCGGGCGTTTATCCTGCAGATAATCTAACGGGCAACCTATTTTCAGATATCCCAAATCATGCCTTTTTGCCAGCCAGTCATAATACACCGCATAATACTTAGTATTAAACACGCCCCAGTCATCCCAGTTATCTTCCAGCAACAACAGAGTGCCTGGCTCTGGATCAAAATTGTGTTCATTTTTCTTAACAACATGCAACGTCAGTGACATAATCCCTCCATGATAAACGTCGTTTAATTTGCGTTAAGGCGCAATTAGTTCAACTTTTCTTTAGACTGAAATAATGAATAAAAATCTACCCTGTGTCAATTTCCGAGTTCATCTCAGGACGTCAGAAAAAAAGAGAAAAAATAGCTAGTAAAACAGCGATACAACGCTAATCTCCCTGTACCTGCGTACCAGAAAACGGAGAATGGATGTTAACCTCACAAACCCGCCAGAAATTCGCCATTTACGGCCTGATGTTTTTGCCCGGCTTCACCTGGGCTTCATGGGTCAGCCGCACGCCGGTGATGCGCGACTCGCTCAGCGCCACCACCGAGATGATGGGGCTGATCCTGTTTGGTTTCTCCTGCGGTTCAATGTTCGGCGTGTTTATCACCGGTAAGCTGATCGCCTGGATTGGCGCACGGCGCACCATTTTATACGGCATTCTGGTGCTGCTGGCGGGCGTCGTTACCCTGATGCTGGGTCTTGAGGAGCAGAGCCGGGCGCTGACCTTTATCAGCCTGATGTTGCTCGGTGCGGGCACCGGCATGGTTGATATCGTGGTCAACGTTGAAGGTGCGGCGTTTGAGCAGACGCTGAGTAAGTCGATCATGACCGTCATCCACGGATTCTTCAGCCTCGGCACGCTGGTCGGCGCGCTGGCGGGCATGGCGATGACCGCGCTGGATATCTCAACCCTGTATCATTTCACCGGCGTGCTGGCGGTGATCGTCGCCATGACCGCCATCGTGCTGCGCCACTTCCCGACCGCCAGCGCCCAGGCGCACGCCGACAATCCGCCGACCGGCAGCTTCACCGCTCAGGTGATGCGCGAGCTGCGCGACCGTCAGCTGTTGATCCTCGGCGTGGTAATCCTCGCGATGGCGCTGGCCGAAGGTTCGGCCAACGACTGGCTGCCGCTGATTATGATCGACGGCCATAATCTCGGCCACACCGCCAGCACCCTGGTGTACGTCGGCTTCACCGCCGGGATGACCGCCGGGCGTTTTCTCGGTGGTTATCTGGTCGACCGGCTCGGCCGCGTATGGATGCTGCGCGCCAGCGCGGTGTCGGCGGCGGTTGGGCTGGTGATTGTAATCTTCGTTGACCAGCCGTGGCTGGTCGGTGCGGCTGTGCTGTTCTGGGGCATTGGTGCGTCGCTCGGCTTCCCGCTGACCGTCTCCGCCGCCGCAGAAGGCGGCAACAGCGCGGTGCGGGTGACCATCGCCGCCACTCTGGGCTACTTCGCCTTCCTCGTTGGCCCGCCGTTCCTCGGCTTCCTCGGCGAGCACGCCGGCCTGCGTCTGGCGATGCTGCCGGTGCTGGTGATGGTGCTGCTGGCGCTGTTCTGCTCGGGTTCGGCGAAAAAGGCGCAGACGGCCTGACGGCAGGTTAACTGGCGGGCGCGGGCTGTTTATCCCTCGCACCCGCAACCGGGTATCAGGTACACAGTCCCCACAGGGTTGATACGGTGCCCGCCGCTTTCAGAGCACAACATCCGTAGGGTGCCCGAAAATCACGCAACCGCCTGCGGATGCCACTGCCGTTTGCCATCAAGCGCATCGAATCAAAGGGGTCAACGCGTGTTGTACGGCTCAGTCAGCGGCAGTAGGTGGTTCAGCCGTACTTTTGCTGGTGTTTTTTCTTCCGCGCCAGATAGTCCTTATCCTCGCGTAGCCTGTCCCAGCAGGCCTTAAACACCGCGGCAGCGGCTGCCTTCTCTTCATTGAGTTGATAAGGCAGGATCTTCTTATCCGCATCGTACTTGCGCCCGCCCGGATGATTGGCATAACGGCGGGCGCGGGTGTAGCCCATCTGAATAAATTTGCGAGCCATATCCATGCCGACGAAATCATCCTGCTCACGATACTGTTCGAACAGCTGCATGATTTTTTTCGACGACTGTTCGGCTGCTGCGACATCCTTAAAACGCCAGTAAGGCAGGATCTCACTTTTATAGGGTTCGACCATTAATACCCCCTGTTCGCCGCGCCCGACCTGATAGCGTTGCGGATCCCTGCGGAAGTCGATCTGTTTAAAGTCCTGCTGGTAATCAAACGCCTTCATGCCCAGACTCCTTTCGTCCATACCGTTAATGTGCTGCTGTCTGTTCAGTGCCTCCGTAAGCCTGGCACAAATCCGCTGATGCCCCACCCCGGCAGGATGTTGAGCATTACCTCTGCGCCAGGCTTATCGGAGGGCTCGGGCTGGCCATGGTGTCGTCTGGGGGGGCGCTTCGGAGTCTGCGCCTGGCTTATCGGGGGGCTCGGGCTGGCCATGGGGTCGCTGGGGGGTCGCTTCGGAGTCTGCGCCTGGCTTATCGGGGGGCTCGGGCTGGCCATGGTGTCGCTGGGGGGTCGCTTCGGAGTCTGCGCCTGGCTTATCGGGGGGGACATCCGGAACGCGGACACGCTGTAAATACGTCCCTGTACGCTCGGCGCCGCGCATCCCTGCACGTCGACGGTCCGCTTATCCGGATGTCCCCCCCGATTGCCCTCTGTCTCTTTTGTCGCTGCCTCAAAACCTATCTATCAGCAATCGGCATATGAAATCCACCACTGACTGCAACACAATTGCATGACTATTTACCTGAGTAGAAAGCTACACCGTTAACAGCAACGCAAGTGCCCGTAAGGGAGGCCGTTGGTGAACAGGTTAGCCGGGCGTATGCCGCAGGACGCGGCATCCGAGCCTACACGGACGTATTTACGGCGTCCCGGCGTTCTGTCACCAACGGCCGAACCCGGCACCCAGACAAAAAGCGATGCCCTTAATACAGCAACGCAAATGCCAGCAAGGGAGGCCGTTGGTGAACAGGTTAGCCGGGCGTATGCCGCAGGACGCGGCATCCGAGCCTACACGGACGTATTTACGGCGTCCCGGCGTTCCAAACCCGGCACCAGGACATACAGCGGTGCCCTTACTTACTACAGCAGCTCCGTTATCGCCTCTGCACTGAGCTGAACCAGCCCGGTTACCCCATAGTGGTAGCCGGTTTTAGCGTGGCGAATGCGGATTTCACGGATGTGCGGATTCGGGCTGGCGTCCAGCATCTGCCGGGTCAGCGGCAGAATCGCATCGCCGTAATCCTCAAACAGCTCACCGGTGGCAATCACCAGGCGGATATTGTGGATCGGTGCCGTACAACAGATGGCGAAAAACAGCGCTTCGGCAGTGCGCTGCACGCCGGCGGCGCGATCGTCCCCGGTGACGTTAAACGCCTGCTCGATCCCCCCCGGCCAGGGCAGGTGCACAATCTCCGGGTAAAAACCGTTCTCCCCGAGCCCAGGCACGCCGTGGGTGCTGTAGCCATAGCCGAGGCTGCCGAAACCCGGCATAAAGGCGACGTAAGACTCCCCCTGTGAACGCTTCGCCAGCAGCGAGTTGGTACAGTGGGCGATATTGTAGATACGGGTGACAATCCCGGTAGCCGCCTCAATCAGCGCCCTGAGGTTCACGTGGGTTTCGCGAAACAGCGGACAGTAGCGCACCACGCCGGTGTCCTGCTCAATTCCGCCCTGCAGCGCCAGGCTTACCACTCTGACCCGCGAGCGTGCCACACGGGGGACGGCACAGAGCGCGGCAATGGTCGCTTCGGTAAAGGCCACCAGCTCATCGGGGGCCAGCCGCGCGGGCAGCAGTATCTGATGGCTGGCGAGGGGGGCGGCCTGGGTCTGATAATCGTTAAGCGTGGCCTGCAGGCTACTCTTGCGCAGCATAATGTTAATGCTGAACAGGCTGCCGGACTTCACCGCCAGCCTCTGCTGCGGGCGGCCAAAGGTCACGTCGGCCATTTCCCGCTCCTCAATCAGCCCCTCGGCCAGCAGCTGTGCGGTCAGCTTGGTAATGTAAGCTTTGGTCACGCCAAGCCGCCGGGTCATCTCCGCCCGTGAAGCGTTTTCGCTGTGCAGGATGTTGAGGATCTGCTTCTTATAATCCACGTAAAAGTGCCTTAGCCTGTCCGGTTGCCTTGATCCCGCTAATCATAGCACTGCGACAGGCGGCTGGCTTTTGGTCACTCAGAGAAATTGCGCGGGGTGGTGAGGCAAACTGGCCGGGCAGGCGATTACTTCACCGTCACAATTATCCGCCGGTATGAGGTCAGCGACGGTTTGCCGTTATCGGTTACCGCGAGGATCAGATGCTCCGTGCCCGGACGCAGCGCTTTCACCTCAGCCTGTTCACCGCCGTTGTTACCCAGCGACAGCACCGCAGGCGCGTTCAGCCGGTCTTCACCCATGGTGCCCTGCAACGCATCCAGCGCCACCGGCGTTGAAATCGCTGAGGTGGCTTCCGGGTAGCGGAACCAGTTGTAGCTGAGTTTATCGCCGTCAGGATCTTTACTGCCTGCCGCATTCAGCGTCATCACGTCACCGGCCTTCGCCGTCAGCCTCAGCACCTGCTGACTGCTGTCGCCGTTGACCACCACCTGCGGATTATGGTTAACCTGCTCAAACGGCTTGATCCCCCACTGCATTCGCGCCGCGAAATCATGCTGGAACGCCTCACGCCAGCGCCAGATCGTTGCCTGGTTAGAGGTTACCGTTTTTCCGTCAGCGCCGGTCACCGTATCCGCACCGTTCGGGCTGCCGGGATAGAAATCGCCGCCGCTGGTCCAGACTGGCCGGGATTCATGCAGCGGCTGGCGCACGATATAACGCCCGCCCCACCCGCCCCAGCCGGGGTTCTGCTCGCTGTTCAGGCCGTTACGGATCAGGCCGAGAAATGCCGGGGTATCGCCTTCCATAATAAACATATACTTCAGATAGCCTTTGCCCATCGGCCCCTGGCTGCGGATGTGCTGATCCAGCCAGTGCTGCGACACGGTGGTGAAATCAGCGCCACTGCCGTTGCGGTAGTACATATCGCCGCTGATCCCGGTCCAGGTGGCACGCGCATAGTCCTCACCGCTCTGGCTGGACGGGTCGACGATATAGGTTATCTCCGGGTAGTGTTCCCGCACCCAGCTGCCCGCATCGTCCTGGTCGGAGATGGAGTAAACGATCAGGTTGCGGGTCAGCGCGCGCACCTGCTCCGCCGTCTGCTGCTGCGACAGATCCTGCAACGCCTGCGCCAGAGTATTGGCCCCGCCCCACAGGTTGATAAACAGCGGTCGGGCGCTATCCGTGCTGCGCTCAATGGCCTTCAGCAGCAGCGCGGAACCGTTGGTGCTTTTACCCGCACCGGTTGCGGCCATACCGTAGCTGGCCTGCCCGGGGGCGATCAACGTCTGCAACTGCGCCACCGCCGGATAACCCGGCGCGTGTTTCAGCAGGTTTGGCTGCACTTCGCCATAGTGCCCGACCACCAGCTTAATCATATCGGTGTGCACTTTTTCCTTCTGCCAGGTGCTGGTGGTCGCCACCAGCCCTTCCACCTGCATCTCGTTGGCGTACAGCAGGAAACGGGTCAGCGACATCTGGTCGTCCGGCTCGTTACCGATGTCGGTCAGCACAAAGACGCGCGGTTTCTGCTGGTACGGCAGCACCTTCCCGGCCAGCGCCTGGATCGTCGTTTCCGCCTGCACGGTGACCGGCATCGCCGCCACCAGCGAGCTGCACAGCGCGGCCAGCAAGGTTATTTTCATTGTTACTGTCTGCTTCTTCGCCATCACTTTCCCGTTTCCCTGTTGTTGCGCGTAGCGCCTGAATCACCGGCGTTCAACATAGTTAACCAAGGAAACAAAGTAAAAATAATTGGGCTGTTTTTGTGATATGGGTTGGATTATTCCTACGACACTACTTTACAAAGAATAACTTGTATCCAGCCCGCTAACCCTTATCATAGCGCGCACTGACTCAATGAGATCCTTAATGCGCACGCGACACACTCACGCCAGATGGCTTCTGCTGATTACCTGCCTGATCATGGCCCTGTGCCTGATCCAGCGGTCGTGGCTGCTGCGTGATGCACCCGTTGAAACGTCGCCGCAGGCGCAAACCCTGTCGGCTGTGTCAGCCACCGGGGCGTCGGTGCAGCAGGATCTCACCGTGAGTGGTAAACCCTGTGAGCTCAGCGCCCAGTCGCTGTTGGGCGCGCAACCGCTGTTCTTCGACAGCGCGATCCCCGTACTGATCTCCTTCCTGCTGCTGCTCGCCGTGTTCAGCGAACTGCGGCTCGAAATCTGGCGGGACAAACCCGACCCTCTTCCCCGATCCCGAATCCATCTGCAAAACTGCGTTTTCCATGAATAAATAACGGCCTTTATTTCATTTAAGGTCAAAAAATTTCACTGGAGAAAACAGAATGTTAGCTACCATCAGGGGTGTATTCCTCCTGTTGCTGCTGTGCGCCGGTATTGCGCAGGCGGCAGACACAGGCTGGATGCAGACCCCACAAAATACTCACGCCCGCGTTCGTATCAGCGCGGAACAGAATCAGAACAGCGTTAACGCACTGCTGCAGGTTGAACTGGCCCCCGGCTGGAAAACCTACTGGCGTTCACCCGGCGCGGGCGGCGTTGCGCCGGCAATTAAGTGGAGCGGCGACACCCGCGCGCAGTGGTTCTGGCCAACCCCGCAACGTTTCGATATCTCTGGGATCAGCACCCAGGGCTATGACCGGCAGGTAACGATCCCGCTGGTTATTGAGCACAGCGGGACCGCACCGCTGTCCGGCACCCTGACGCTGTCTACCTGCAGTAACGTCTGCGTGCTCACCGACTATCCGTTTACCCTCGATCTCAATCAGGGGGCCGACGCGCAGTTTGATCGCGCATTCAGCGACGCCATGGCAACCATCCCTGCTCAGGACGGGGTAACCCAGGAAGTCAGCGCGCGCCAGCAGGGCGACCAGCTGCTGATCACCGCCCGTACGTCCGACAACTGGCAGCTGCCGTCGGTCTATTTTGATCCGTTAAGCAACGGCGTTACGCCAGGTGAACCCACGCTTGAGGTGAACGGCAGCGAGCTGACCGTGAAGGTGCCGGTCACCGACGAATGGGGCGAAGGGGCAGGCAACCTGAGCGGTGAACCGCTCTCAATGGTGATTGCCGACGGCGACAAAGCACAGTACGTAACGGCGACGATTAACCAGGGTGACGCGACTGCCGGAACGCAGCCCGCCGCCGCCGGTTCACTCTGGGCCATGCTGCTTATGGCGCTGGCCGGGGGGTTGATCCTCCACCTGATGCCGTGCGTGCTGCCGGTGATGGGTATGAAGCTCGGTTCGGTGCTGAGCGCCGGTGCCGATCGTCAGCGCATCCGCCTGCGCTTCCTGCTGACCACCGCCGGGATCCTGACCTCGTTTGCCGTACTGGCCGGGCTGGTCACCGCGCTGAAGCTGAGCGGCATCACGCCGGGCTGGGGCACCCAGTTCCAGAACCCGTGGTTTATCGGCTTCCTCGTTGTCGTTTCGTTCCTGTTTGCGCTCAGCCTGCTGGGGCTGGTACAGCTGCTGTTACCGTCCGCGCTGAACAACCGGCTGGCGACGGCCGGTGGCAACTCGCTGTCCGGCAGCTTCTATGAAGGAGCATTCGCCACGCTGATGGCAACCCCGTGCTCCGCGCCGTTCCTCGGTACCGCCGTCGCCTGGGCGTTCTCGGCCTCACTGCCTGAGATGTGGCTGATTTTCCTGACGCTGGGGCTGGGTATGAGCCTGCCGTGGCTGCTGGTAGCCCTCGTTCCACGCGTGGCGCTGTGGCTGCCTAAGCCTGGTCGCTGGATGAATACGCTGAAAGTGCTGCTGGGACTGATGATGTTCGGCTCCAGCCTGTGGCTGGTTACGCTGCTGAGCAGCCATACAGGACCAACGGTGGTCGCGGTGATTTCGCTGGTGATGGTCTGGGTGACGCTGGAAGCCTTACTGAAAACCCAAGATAAAACGCATCGTGGTGCCCTGCTGCTCACCGCCGTGCTGGCCGCCGCCGGTGGCTGGCAGATCCATGCGCTGGTCGATCCGACCTATGTGAATGAAAAAACCAGCCGCAGTGCCGCCATCAACTGGCAGCCACTGAGTGAAGAGGCGCTGAGCCAGGCGCTGGCCGCCAATAAAAAAGTGTTTGTCGATGTATCAGCGGACTGGTGCATCACCTGTAAGGTTAACGAACTGCGCGTTCTGAAGCGTCCTGAAGTGATCGAGGCACTGAATCAGCCCGACGTAGTGGCGCTGCGCGGTGACTGGAGCCAGCCTTCGCAGGCCATCAGCGACTTTTTGCAAAAGCGTAACGCTTACGCTATTCCATTTAATCAGGTGTATCAGCCCGGCGACGATCGCGGCCATACCCTACCCACGCTGCTGGATACCTCCGGTTTGCTTGATGCACTAAACAAGAGCAATTAATGATGAAAAAACTTATCCTTGCCACGCTGCTTTTCTCCGCCTCACTGCAGGCGGCGGCCCCCTTCACCGCGGAACAGGAAGCGCGTATTCAGGCGCTGGTGCAGGAAACCCTGCTCGCCAACCCGCAAATTCTGGCGCAGGTGGCGGAAAAACTGAATCAGCAGAACACGGCAGCCAGTGATGCACAGTTCCGCAAAACGCTGCAGGAGAACCATGACGCCCTGTATAACGATGCCAACTCACCGCGCATCGGCGCAAAAAAAGCCGACCTGACGCTGGTGGTGTTCAGCGACTATAACTGCCCGTACTGCAAAAAATTCGATCCCTACATGGAAAAGATCGTGGAGAAGTACCCCAACGTCGCCGTGGTGATCAAGTTCCTGCCCTACCGCTCGGAAAGTTCGCTGACCTCAGCACGCGATGCGCTGACGCTGTGGAAACAGCAGCCCGATCAGTTCCTTAAGTTTAACAAGGTGCTGATGTCTAAGGTCGGCTACCACGATGACGCCAGCATCGCTGCGGCGAAGAAGAAAGCCGGTGTCAGCCTGACCAAAGCCGATGAGCAGAGCAGGCAGACCGTTGAACAGAGCCTGGCGCTGGCCGAAAAGCTGGGCATTCAGGGCACACCGGCCACGCTGATTGGCGATCAGATGCTTTCCGGCTGGGTGCCATATGAGCAGTTTGAAGCGATGGTTGGCGAAGCGCTGAAGAACGCGAAATCATAATCTTAGCGGCAGGCGTTAGGCGCCTGCCGGGCAAACGGAGTGAATTATGCCTTACCGGTATCTGACTTTGCTCACGGCTCTGCCGCTGATGGCCGGGGCCAGCGAAACGCTGCCCCCGGCCGTGCAGCACATTGAGAAACAGGGCATCACCATTATTAAAGAGATTAAAACACCGGGCGGGCTGCGCAGCTGGCTCGGTGAGTATCAGGGGACCGGGGTGAATATCTGGCTGACGCCGGACGGTCAGCACGCCATTTCCGGTTATCTGTACGATGCCGAGGGTAGTAACCTCAGTGAGCAGGTGATTACCCGTGAGCTGTACGTGCCTCAGGGGCGTGAACTGTGGAAAAAACTCAGCGCAACGGCGGGGATCCGCGAAGGTAACCCGGCGGCAAAACGCCAGGTGGTGGTATTTGCCGACCCGTTCTGCCCGTACTGTAAGCAGTTCTGGGCCGCCGCCCAGCCGTGGCTGAAATCCGGCAAGGTACAGCTCAATACGCTGCTGGTGGCGGTGATGAATCCGCAAAGCGGCCCCCACGCTGCCGCGATCCTGAACGCCGCCGATCCGGCTAAGGCATGGAGCGACTATGAGCTTTCCAACGGAAAAACGCTGCCGCCGTTCCCGGAACAGACGCCGAAGGCGATTTTCAACGCCCTGCAGTATCACCAGCGGCTGATGGACGAAACCGGCGCCAACGCCACCCCGGCTATCTACTATATGAATGAAAAGCAGGAGCTGCAGCAGGTGGTCGGCATGCCGACGGAACAGCAGCTGCAGGCGATGTTTGGCGAGAAGTGATTGCTGAAAAAACGGCACTCTCAGTACGCTGAAACAGAACGTTTGCTTAGCGGTCCTGCGACTTACGGATTATATCAGCGGTTATAGCGTAACAGAGAAGCACTCTGCGTCCAGCAGGGTGAAACTGAACTGACGCTGCGACGAGCAGATCACCTGCCGATCGCGGGTAACGAAAATGGCCTCAATTTCCGGCTGCTCTTTCAGGCATCTCAGACCCTGCTCCACGCCCATGCCATACAGCAGCGTGGTCCAGATATCGCCGTCGATCGACTGGTCTGAGATTACCGTCACACTGAGCAGTTCGTTATCCAGCGGATAACCGTTTTGCGGGTCAAGGATATGGTGATAGCGGCGGCCATTCAGCTCAAAATAGCGTTCATAAACACCCGAGGTCACCACCGATTTTCCGCTGACCGAGACTACACCGATCGGTTCGCCTTCGCCGCCATACGGCCGCCTCAGGCCAATCCCCCACGGCTGCCCGGCACTGTTGCCCAGCGTCTGCACGTTGCCGCCCAGATTGATCAGCGCATCCACCACGCCCTGCTGGCGCAGATAATCACGCACCACGTCGGCGATATAGCCTTTGGCAATTGCGCCGAGGTCGATTTCCATCCCGGCCTGCGGCAGAAACACCGAGCGGGCGGCCGGATCAAGCACCACCTGACGGGCATCCGTCAGCTTCAGCAGCGCGGTAACGTCGGCCTGCGGCGGCACGCTGTTGCCCTGAAAGCCGATTTTCCAGCGCTTGACCAGCGGGCCGATGGCGAAGTTAAAGGCGCTGCCGGGCAGCACGCTGACCTGGTGTGCCCGCGCGATCAGGTTGAACACCGGCTGACTGACCTGCACCGGGTACTGACCGGCCGCCAGATTGACCGTCATCACCTGGGACAGCGCGGTGCGGTCCGCAGCGGCATCCGGCAGCGGACGGTTAACGGTCAGCAGGTTCTCCTGCTGTTTAATCAGCCGAAAAACGTTGCGGGCCAGCGGCTCGTCCGGCTGCGGCAGCTTTAGCAGGATCGGCGACCCCATCATGACAGCCTGGTAGGCGTAGAATCCCGGTTGTGACATTGTCACGTCTCCAGTAAAAAAGGCAGGGAGTTCTCCCTGCCTGTATGCGGCGTTAGCGTCAGATAATATGCTGTGCACATTCCTTCAGACAAGCGCACGGGTTGCACCGGTTTACTTCATGCCGCCAGCCCCGCTCATACGCCAGACTCACTAAGCAGGGTTAGCAACTCAGCAACTAAGCCTGCGCCCCCTGCCTGGCAAACGCCGCCGCGTTCCGCCCGGAGAGGATACCGAAGATAATAATATCCGCCACCGCGTTTCCGCCGATGCGGTTAGCGCCGTGAATGCCGCCGACCACTTCACCAGCGGCCCAGGCCCCCGGGATCACCTGCTGCTGTGCATCCAGCACCGCGGTATCGGTATTAATGGTCACGCCGCCCATGGTGTGGTGCACGCCGGGGGCGATGCGGATGGCGTGGTACGGGCCCTGATCCAGCGGGTGGCGCAGCGCGGTAGTACGGCCAAAGTCTGCATCGTTCTGCAGCTCAACGAAGCCGTTATAGCGTTCCAGCGTGCTCTGCAGGCTGGCCTTGTCCATATTCAGCTTCACCGCCAGCTCGTGCGGCGTTGGCGCGGAGATCACAAACCCTTTGGCGATATACTCATCGGCGGCCTTATTGTTGCGCCGCACCTGGTCGTCAAAGACGATCCACGCGCTCTTCTCCGGCAGGGCGATAATCTCAGCCGATACCTTATCGCGGGTCTCCATTTCGTTACAGAAGCGCTGACCGGCCTGGCTGACCAGGATCGCTCCGCCGCCGCGAATCGCCTCAGAAACGAGGTAAGAGGTGGTCTGCTCAACGGTCGGGTGGATCTGAATTTCGCCCATATCCACGGTGCCGGCGCCAATCTTCTGCAGCATGGCAATGCCGCTGCCGGTCGCCCCTTTATGGTTGGTGGTAACAAAACCGTCCAGCTCCGGCCGGTACTTCACCACCATCTCACGGTTGGCGCTGAAGCCGCCGGTGGCAACAATCACGCTTTTAGCATTCAGGATGCGGCTGTCGTTATATTCGTCCACCACCTTCACGCCGCAGACCGCGCCGTTCTCGGTCAGGATCTCTTCGACCGAGGTCTCCAGCAGCACTTCGATATTGCGCTGGTTAACGTTCTTGACCAGGCCGCTGATCAGGAAGCCGCCGACCGCCGAACGGTCCGCCGGGCGGTGGGTGCGGTCAATGCTCATGCCGCCGGTAATGGTAATATCGTTCAGCTCGATGCCGTTGCCCGCCAGCCACTCAATGGCCTCCGGCGCCAGGTTGACGAACTCGCGCAGCAGCTGCGGGTTGTTTTTAAACTTGCCGCCCTTCAGCGTCTCGTCATAAAACAGCTCTTTGCTGTCCTCAATACCTTTCAGCTTCTGGAAGCGGGTTTCTGCCGCGTTCATGCCCACCGAAGCTTTAATGGTGTTACCGCCGATGGTCGGCATCTTCTCGATAATCACCACGTGCGCCCCGGCGTCGCTGGCCTGAATCGCCGCCGCCAGCCCACCGCCGCCGCTGCCGATCACCACCACATCGTAGTTCTGCGGCGCCTGCGGGTTACCGCCCTCTTCAATCACGTGCTCTTTGCTGGAGGTGGTCATCGCGCGGGAAACGGCTTTTTTCAGCGCCTCGCTCTGGGTGGTCGCCCCGGTAATCGCATCGACGTGCGGGCTGTTGGCCACCAGCATACGGTTACGCAGGCTCTCGAAGGTGCTGGTAAAATCGACGTCCAGCGAGTCGTCCGGCACCAGGGTAATATCGGTGATACGGTCAGTATCCAGCGTGACGTTGATTTTCAGCTTCAGCGCTTCGGCTTCCACCTTCTCCTGATAGACGCCGGCCTTGTATTTACGGCCACCGACGCTGACGTCGCGGATCATCGCATCGACCAGCGAGAAGCGCCACAGCGGTTCAGGAATGTTCAGCTCTTCACGGCGGGTGCTGTCGATAAACAGCTCCAGATGGTCGTTATTGATAATCCGGTCGGCCCAGTCCGGGTAGGCGATACAGGCTTTACCGATCGCCACCAGATCGTAACCGTGTTCCAGCGCGCTTTCGGCATCAGCCTTGTTGATCACCCCGCCCACGCCGATCACCGGCACCTGCGCCAGCCGCGCCGAGCGCTCGGCCAGGTAACGGGTGATCAGCGGCGTCGGGTCATCGCGATCGACAATCGACGGGCGCAGCAGCTGGCCGACCGAGAAGTGCACGTAGTCCAGCCCCTTTTCAGCCAGCTTATCCAGCAGGAACAGGGTGTCGTCGAAGCGGATGCCCGGCACCTCAATCTCTTCCGGCGAGAAGCGGTAGCCGATAATAAAGTCGGCGTCGGCAAAGCGTTGCGCCATTTTATGGGTGATATCCAGCACCGCCAGCGGGAAACGTGCGCGGTTATCGCGGCTGCCGCCCCACTGGTCGTCACGCTGGTTGGAGTTCGGCGAGAAGAACTGCTGGATCAGGTAGGTATTAGCGCCGTGGATCTCCACGCCGTCGAAGCCGGCCTTAATGGCGCGGTTTACCGCATCACCAAATTTGGTGATCATCACTTCGACCTCTTCACCGCTCAGCGCGGCGGGCACGGTGGCCCCGGCACGCGGCGCGGCAATGGCGCTCGGTGCCACCGGCGTGCGGCCGCCGATCAGCTCCGGCTCGACCATGCGGCCGCCGTGGTAAATCTGCAGGATCGCCTTCGAGCCGCGCGACTGGATCGCCTCGGCGATACGCGCCAGGCCAGGAATTTTGTTATCGCTGTCGATGGCGATGGCGCCGGGGAACGCCGGGCCTTTGGCATCGATAAAACAGCACTCGACGATCACCGTGCCGATGCTGCCGGCGCGGTCGCGATAGTAGTCAACCAGTTCGCGGGTCACCGAGCCATCGTGAAAGCCGGTACAGGTGGTCATCGGTGCCATCAACAGGCGATTTTTCAGCACGGCACCGTTAGGAAGTGTGAGTGGGTTCAGGACTGGGGTGAGCGTACTCATGAGGTGAACTCCAAATTAAACGTTTTGAATTCTTTTGCAAGCGCCAACTTTTTCAAGTGGTCAGACAACATGGAATTAATATACCCGTTTACATGGCTTAATTGCTATTAATTTAGTAATTCGCTGCGTTAAAAAACAGACGTTATTTAATTGAAGAAGGAAGGTGATCGCCAGACACTGATTGTTAACCAGGCATTGACAAAAATCAACTTTTCATTTACAAGATAAATAATCCCTTCATGATCATAACGTTAAATTCATGCACTGGACTTGTCGTGCAGGGCGACTACAGTTAAGTGGGTCAAAATCTCACTGTAAGAAAATCCTTACTATTTAAATGATGACGATTTAACGCAAATAAAAGCTCAGCCCGATTTTTATTGATCCAGATCAAATTTCTTATTTACGGAAGTCGCATCATATTCACATAAAGCCAATATCGTCAGATGTGCTAAGACACAAACGATAACCCAGGCAGATGCTCAGGTTAAGTAACCGGACGATTACAAAAAGCACCTGTCATGCCGGGGCGCAAAACGATTCTTCTCAACGTGCAGATAAAAACTATGAAAACAACAGTGATAAATGACCCGCGCAAGGCGCAAGCCTCACCGGGCGCAAAGAAACACCTGCTGATGCTGTTCCTTCCGGTACTGGTCGCGGTACTGCTGCTGCTGGTGCCGGTCCCCGCCGGGCTGGAACCCTATGCCTGGCACTTCTTCGCCATCTTCGTTGGGGTGATTGTCGGGCTGATCTTTGAACCGCTGCCCGGCGCGGTGATCGGCCTGACCGGGGTGGTGATTATCGCCCTGTTCAGCCAGTGGCTGCTGTTCAGCCCGGCCGAGCTGGCCGATCCGAAGTTCAAAACCGCCACCCAGGCGTTTAAGTGGGCGGTGAGCGGCTTCGGTAACTCGACGGTGTGGCTGATCTTCGGTGCCTTTATGTTCGCCGCCGGCTACGATAAAACCCAGTTTGGCCGCCGTCTGGCGCTGATTCTGGTGAAATATCTCGGCCGCCGCAGCCTGACGCTCGGTTACGCGATTACCTTTGCCGACCTGCTGCTGGCCCCGTTCACCCCGTCGAACACCGCGCGCAGCGGCGGCACCATCTACCCGATTATCGCCAACCTGCCGCCGCTGTACGGTTCCAAACCGAACGACCCGAGCGCGCGTAAAATTGGTTCTTATCTGATGTGGGTGGCGATCACCGCCGCCTGTATCACCAGCTCGATGTTCCTCTCGGCGCTGGCCCCGAACCTGCTGGCGCTGGCGCTGGTGAAAAGCGTGGTCGGCTTTGATATCTCCTGGGGCATGTGGTTCCTCGCCTTCCTGCCGCTGGGCCTGCTGCTGCTGCTGACCATGCCGCTGCTGGCTTACTGGCTCTACCCGCCGGAAGTGAAGTTCAACGACGAAGTGCCACGCTGGGCGGTCAGCGAGCTGGAAAAACTCGGCCGCCTGAGCCGCAACGAGATCCTGCTGCTGGTGTTTGTGGTCTCGGCGCTGCTGATGTGGATCTTCGCTACCGCGTGGATTGAACCGGCGATGGCCGCGCTGCTGGTAGTGGTGCTGATGCTGTGGACCGGCGTGCTGAACTGGAACGACATTACCAGCAACAAACCGGCCTGGAACACCTTCGCCTGGTTCGCCACCCTGGTGGCGCTGGCGGATGGCCTGGCCCGCGTTGGCTTTATCGCCTGGCTGGGCAAAGAGGGCGGCGAGCTGCTGCAGGGCTATGACCCGCAGGTCTCCGCGGTGGTGCTGATGATCGCCTTCTACCTGCTGCACTACCTGTTCGCCAGCACCACCGCGCATACCACCGCGCTGCTGCCGGCGATGCTGACCATCGCCGCCGCCATCCCGGGCATCAATATGCCGGTGTTCTGCCTGATGATGTGTACCTCACTGGGCGTGATGGGCATTATCACCCCGTACGGCACCGGCCCGAGCCCGATTTACTACGGCAGCGGCTATCTGCCAACCAAAGACTACTGGCGTCTGGGCACCATCTTCGGCCTGCTGTTCCTGGTGCTGCTGATGCTGATTGGCTACCCGTGGATGGTGTTGATGTTCTGATTCGCCCAATCGGAGATGAAGATGTTGCGTTAGTGTTATATCATCCTTTCCCGCCGCCCCTCCCGTGGGGCGGCACCATAAAAATAAACTGCATTTCCATTTAGCCTGAACCGCAGCGGACTCCGTGCGGCTGCGGCTGATTAAGTGAGCAAACCATGTCAAACAAAGCGTTTTACTATCAAAACCCGTTTCCCCTCGCGAAAGAAAAAACCGAATACTATCTGCTGAGCAAAGAGCACGTCTCAGTCGCCGAGTTTGACGGCCAGCCGGTGCTGAAGGTCGAACCACAGGCGCTGACCCTGCTGGCGCAGCAGGCTTTCCACGATGCCTCGTTTATGCTGCGCGCCTCCCATCAGCGCCAGGTCGCCGCGGTGCTGGCCGACCCGGAAGCCAGCGAAAATGATAAGTACGTGGCGCTGCAGTTCCTGCGTAACTCCGAAATTGCCGCCAAAGGCGTGCTGCCCACCTGCCAGGACACCGGCACCGCGATTATCCTCGGCAAGAAAGGCCAGCGGGTGTGGACCGGCGGCGGCGACGAAGCGGCGCTGTCACAGGGGGTGTATAACACCTACCAGACCGATAACCTGCGCTACTCGCAAAATGCCGCGCTGGATATGTACAAAGAAGTGAATACCGGCACCAACCTGCCGGCGCAGATCGACCTCTACAGCGTCGATGGCGAAGAGTACAAATTCCTCTGTATGGCCAAAGGCGGCGGCTCGGCCAATAAAACCTACCTGTATCAGGAAACCAAAGCGCTGCTCAGCCCCGGTAAACTGCTGGCGTACCTGACCGAGAAGATGCGCAGCCTCGGCACCGCCGCCTGCCCGCCCTACCATATCGCCTTTGTGATTGGCGGCACTTCCGCCGACAGCACGCTGAAAACGGTGAAGCTGGCCGCCACCCACTACTACGACGAACTGCCGACCGAAGGTAACGAACACGGCCAGGCGTTCCGCGACACAGAGCTGGAGCAGCAGCTGCTGCTGGCCGCGCAGCAGCTCGGCCTCGGCGCACAGTTCGGCGGCAAGTACTTTGCCCACGATATCCGCGTGGTGCGTCTGCCGCGCCACGGTGCCTCCTGCCCGGTGGGCATGGCGGTCTCCTGCTCGGCCGACCGTAATATCAAGGCGAAAATTAACCGCGACGGCATCTGGATCGAGAAGCTGGAAGAGAATCCGGGGCAGTATATCCCGCTGGAACTGCGCCAGCAGGGCGAAGGCGACGTGGTGCAGGTAGACCTTAACCGGCCGATGAGCGATATCCTGGCGGAGCTGACGAAGCACCCGGTCTCCACCCGCCTGTCGCTGAGCGGCACCATTATCGTGGCGCGCGATATCGCCCACGCTAAACTGCAGGAGCGCATCGACAGCGGTGAAGGCCTGCCGCAGTACGTCAAGGATCACCCGATCTACTACGCTGGTCCGGCCAAAACGCCGGAAGGCTACGCATCAGGCTCCCTCGGCCCGACCACCGCTGGCCGCATGGACTCCTACGTCGACCAGCTGCAGGCCAACGGCGGCAGCATGATTATGCTGGCCAAGGGCAACCGCAGTAAGCAGGTCACCGACGCCTGCCACAAACACGGCGGCTTCTACCTCGGCAGCATCGGCGGCCCGGCGGCGGTGCTGGCACAGCAGAGCATCAAGAGCCTGGAGTGCGTGGAGTACCCGGAGCTGGGTATGGAAGCGATCTGGAAAATCGAGGTGGAGAACTTCCCGGCGTTTATTCTGGTGGATGATAAGGGCAATGACTTCTTCCAGCAGATTAACGACAGCGCCTGCGGGAAGTGCGTGCGCTAGGTTTTTCAGGCCACCACCGTACTCGCCAGCGCCCGGTACAGCTTCTCCTCCGTCACAGTGAAGGGTAAATGGACGGCGCTGGCAGGCGGGACGTGAATATCGCGGGCGATCTGCCGAAGGATCGCCTGCGGCTCAGGCCCCAGCGCCGTCAGGCTCAGCGGGCTGTTAAAACGTTGCAGCAGTTGCAGTAACTGCGGGTCGGCCACGCCATCATACTCCAGCAGCGACTGGACAAGCAGGCTGTAGCCGACCACTTCACCGTGCAGCAGACCGTGCAGCTGCGGCTGATGGGTCAGCCGGTTGTGGATCT